>QMXA01000030.1 GCA_003661905.1 Thermoprotei archaeon
AAGAGCTTTGCAGCACTTATTAAATTTGATCGTGGAATTTTGCATCTAAGAGCTAGTAGCTCTATACAGTCTTTGACTGTAGGTGCTAAGAGTGTAAGTACTGGATTTTGAGGAACATAAGATATTCTACAATTTTCACTTACTCTCATTATTATGTCACCTCTTGTCGGTGTAAATGAACCTATAATTGATCTAAGTATTGAGGACTTTCCACTTCCATTAGGGCCGTGAAGCCCTATAACCTCAGATCTCGATATAGTCATATCTATATTTTTAAGGCCCTTTTTGTGAACTGGATACTTGAACCAAATATTTTTAAGTACCACTAGGTAATCATTCGATCTCGAGCTTTTGCAATTCTTAATTATCCTTCCTGGAGTTTTTTTCTAGTACTCCTAGCTTCAAATGCACTTACTTTTCTAAGCCTTCCATTAGCTAACTCATATATCTCAGTAGCCTCATTGATTATTGATGAAAAATATTCTCAAAAACAATGATTGATGCACCCGAAGAGGCGAGTTTTGCTACATACTTGACAAATGTATTTGCAGATTCAAAATCTAAATAAGCAAGAGGTTCATCCATTACTATGGCACGGGGTTTTATCGTAAGAGCGGCTGAAAGAGCAACTCTTTGAGCTTCGCCAGCACTTAATTCATTAGTTGATTTATTTAGTAAATGTTTTATGCGCATTATCTCTGCAATTTCCTTAGCTATCTTGATTGATGTATTAAGATCTATTCCTAAATTTATTGGTGTGAGTATAAGTTCATCGATTACTAGAGGGGTGAGTAACTGTGATTCAGGATCTTCAGCAACATAACCCAAAACCTCCACAGCTCTCTCAGGCTCTTTGAGAACGTCTATACCACAGACCTCAATATCACCTTTAACCTTTCCTTGATAAAATACTTTTAACCCAGCTATTAACTTTGCAACCGTTGACTTACCACTTCCATTAGGACCATATACAAGTATTAAATCTCCGGGATATACTACTAAATTAATATCCCTAAGAATCCATGGACCTTCCTCGTAGTACTTGAACCATAGATTCCTTACTCTAATCAATGTCAATAACGCCTATGGTAAGAGCGTTTTAAACTAGCTTTTCTAATTAGTGAAAGTATAGATAAACCAATAATAACACCAGCTATGCATTGACCCAGGTTAATAGGTATTTCAGTTGCAGCTGCATATACACCATATCTCAATATAAATACTTGATAAAGAAAATACCCGAGTATCATTTCAATACCTCCAATGCTCATTGAAGAAGAGCAACTGAGACTTCTAAAGTCTTTAAGGTTCCTACTATGAGAACTAATGCACCTAGTCCTATGGCTAAAATAATCCATAAATATTGCGGTATTATGATGGCCATACTACTTGGAGGAATTACAATTACATTAGCTATGTTTAGTTCAGAGGATGATAGTATTGTCCTCCCTGAATAGTAATTAACTCCTATGAAGCCTATGATGAGAGCTGATATAATTGCTATAATTGTTGTTACTAGGTACCTCGTAATGCCCCTTAATTTTCTTAATTTAACAAAGAGGACCCCAACTATTAAACCTTCAATACCTTTGATCACTAGTGTTCCAGGAGCGTAATGTCCAAATCCCAAATATATCGGCTAGAGCAGAGCCAACACCACCAGCTACTAAGCCAACAAGACCTCCGCCTATTAATGCAGCTGTATACACCATAGTCTTTCCAAAATTGAAAAAGCCTCTAGTACCTAGTGTTTCAACAAAGAAAAGTGATGTAGCTATAAATACTAAGGCGGTAAATACTGCAATGAACGAAGCTTCAATAGCAGCTCTTGCCCTTTTGCGCATAGCAACACCTATGATCAGAATTTGGCCAGATATATAAGGAGGAATCTATATATAGGCCTACATATCTACGATTGATGAAATCTTTATTAGCCCTTCTCACTGACAAGACCGTAGTAGATAGGTGATAATAATTGGTCAAACCACCTAAAGGCTATAGACACAGAACAAGGCAATTACTAAGGAAAAGTATAAGGGAGAAAGGTGCTATACCACCACTTAGTAAATTAATGATTGAATATAGATCCGGAGATAAAGTTCATATAGTAATAGACCCTGCAATACATAAAGCTATGCCCCATAGAAGATATCATGGAAAGACAGGTATTGTAGTAGGTAAAAGAGGACATGCATATATAGTTCAAGTAAAGGTGGGAAGTAAAACTAAGACATTGTTCATAAGACCTGAACATCTTAAACCAGCCTTTCCCATAGAGGATCGTATTCGTGAAATAATTGAGAATACTAAGAAATTAGCAGAATTAGCAAAAAGTACTGAGAAATGAATATGAGGTGTACGTTATGGAAATTGTAGAGTTCAAGGAAATCCCAATACCATTAGTTAAGAAGATACTTGAGGAAGAGCTGAAAAAGCAGGAAGAGCTAGGTATAAGACTTGACATCTCTAGTCTCGCTTATAGAACTAGGGAATATGTAGAATCTGTTTCTAAGTGTAATAGTGAAGGTGCTAAGAGAGCTTTTCAAAAACTCATATCACTAGGAATTAAAGAAATAACAGCAGCTATGTTCATAAATGTACTTCCTCAATCTATCGATGAAGCAAGGGTATTACTTAGTTTTGAATCCAAAACTTTCACTACTGAAGAAATTGAGCAAATGCTAAGAATTTTAGAAGAGGAATGCAAATAGATCTATCAATTCTTATATCTTAAGTGAAGCACATAACTTAATACACTAAAATACACAATGATTCTAGGAGTGCAGAATCTGAGTAGGTGTTAAACTGTGAGTTTTAGAAGATACGCAAGAGGGCCTAGGAAACAAACACAACAGATACGTGATGAATTTGTAGCTGTATTAGATTTTATACCGAATGGAAACCCTGTTGATAGGCATTGGAGACACAGAACTAGTCCTCTTATACAATCAATAGGAACCAAATACTTCACACTACTTGAAGTAGTACCCATAAGCATTAAAATGTATACACCAGGTGAGAGATATTTAATATATGAATTAAATCCACGGGGAGACACCATTAAAGTACTTTACGATGACCTTACAACCATAGCTCGAAGCAATCTTCCTCAAGTACTTAGGCAGATAGTACTTGAAAAAGAACAAGTCTTTGTTCAGCTATTTAATATAGCTGAGCCAATAAATATCAGAATGCACACATTAGAACTACTCCCTGGTATAGGAAAGAAATCGCTAAGTCTCATACTTGAGGAAAGGAGAAAGAAACCCTTCGAGTCTTTTAAAGATATTCAAGAAAGGTTAAGAATTAATGACCCAGCTAAAATGATTGTTGATAGAATAATATCTGAGCTTCAAGGAAATGAGAAGTATTATTTATTCATTGATCCACCAGAACATGGTATAGGCATTAAGTTAGGGTATCTTGAGAGAATGTATGTACTTGTTGGTTATAGAGAGCCTTGGTAAAACCACCACCTCTAACCTCTAAGAAAGAGCTACTGCTTTGGACTAAGAGAACTCTTTTTTCACTAGGCATAAAGCCTAGAAAGAAGTTAAGTCAAGCCTTTGTAATAGAGCCTCAACTAATTATGGAGATTATGAGACAAATACAGAATTATAAACCATCAATAGTTCTTGAGATAGGTGCCGGACTAGGAACATTAACATACCATATAGCTACCTTTTGCAAGAAAGTCATAGCTGTTGAGATAGATAGAGTACTAGCATCATTTATTAAGAAACTAACAAGAGATCTTGGTAATGTAGAAGTAGTTATAGCTAATATTCTAGATCTTGACGATTCATATTTCAAAAACGCTATAGTAGGAAATATACCTTACCACATAACATCAGACATAGTTCTTCGAATTTCTAAAACTGAATGTCCATTAGCCATAATTACTCTACAAAAGGAGTTCGCTGAGAGGTTAATTGCAAAAGCTGGTGAACATAAATATGGGAAGATAACCATAATTACTGATTATCTATTTGAAAAGAAAATTTGCTCGATCTACCCTCCAACAGCCTTTTATCCTGCACCTGCAGTATACTCAGCAATTATGGTCATGAAAAGAATTAGGGGTTATGATAGTAGAGCAAAAATATTGGAGAAATTATTAATTTGTACATTTACTGAAAGAAATAAGTTAGCATATAAGGTTGTTAATAAATGTATCAATATTGATGTAAGTGGTGAATTATATTGGCTCAAGAAAAAGAGAGTAGATCAGCTAACTCTCGAAGAATTCCTAAAAATATTACATACCATGTTAAGAATGAAAAATCAGAAATTACAAGAAATATAGACGATATCATAGTAGTATTGGTAGGTGATACTTACAATCCATCTAATGATACATTCCTTCTAGCAAAAGCCGTGAAGAACTATGGAGTAGTAATTGATTTGGGTTCAGGATCTGGGTATATAACAACCCTTCTAGCAAAAGCAAGTAATTATGTAATAGCTATTGATATCAGTCCTTTTGCTGTATTAAGCACGAGGGAAACTATTATTAAAAACAATATTAGTGAATTAGTTGATATTATTCAATGTGATGGTCTGAAATGTCTTAGACCTTGTAGGTGTTTTAGGGCAATATTTATTAATCCACCTTATCTTCCTGTCTCCGAATTTGAGTCATGGCATGGCATTGCTTGGTCTGGAGGTAAGGAAGGTATAGAAGTATTTCTTAAAATGATTGACGGTATTGAAGCTCTTCTTTCTAAGAACGGTGAAATGATCTTTGTACATAGCTCTCTTTCGAACATTGATAAGCTCCTAAATACCCTTAATTCAAAAGGCTTTTGCACCGAAGAGTTAGATAGAGAATGTTTCTATTGGGAGTGCATATTACTTTTCAAATCTGTGGTGTGTAATGATGGGAATTAGAGTAGTACTTGTAGAGCCTGAGGGAGAAGTAAATATTGGATTTATTGCTAGGCTAATTGAGAATTTCAATGTTGATGAATTCTACATTGTAAATCCTAAAGCGAATATCATTAGTGCTAGAAGATTTGCAGCTAGGGCTTCACACATACTTGACAAGGCTATTATAGTAAATACACTTAAAGATGCTTTAAGCAATATTGAATTCTCCGGATGTACATCAGCAAAAGTAGGATCTCCAGGCGATTACCTTAGACACTCTGTATCAATAGAGAAATTCGCAGAATTAGCTATGCATTATAGAAATATAGCTTTGGTTTTTGGAAGAGAGAGTGTAGGATTAACAAGGAATGAACTAAAATGCTGTGACCTAGTGGTTTATATTCCTACATCCCCTAAATACCCTGCACTTAATGTAAGTCATGCTGTTGCAATAGCACTCTATGAATTATTCAAAAGGAAGAGCCTAGGAGAACTCGAAAAACTTGAATATGCAACTGGTTTAGATCTAAAGATTATTAATAGATACATAGATGAATTAAGCAGAACTATATTAAGTGATATTAGACAAAGAGAAGGAGCATCAACAGCATTCAAAAGAGCTATTAGAAAAGCCATGTTAACTAGAACAGAAGCTGGGTTAATCACTGTACTATTACGTAAGACTCTCATCAGAGTTAAACAATGCGAAGAGAAACGAGCTCAGAGGAAAAGTACGTAGGTTTTATAAAGTATCTATCTTGTTACTAAAGTGAGTCATAAGGAGGTGTTAAACAGTATGCCTCTAAGGCCTGCAAGATGCTATACTCACCAAGATAAGCCACCTTATACTAGAAGAGAGTATATTCATGGAATCCCACCACCTAAAATAACGAAGTTCGTTATGGGCAATGTATACGTAGAGCCTGAAGTAATACTTAAACTCGTTGCAATTGAGAGAGGTGTAGTAAGGCACAATGCATTGGAGGCTGCTAGAATAATGTCCCATAAATACCTAGCAAGTACAATTGGAGATCAGAACTACATGCTTGTGATAAAGGTATATCCCCATCATGTATTAAGAGAGAATAAGATGATGGCATTTGCTGGTGCTGATAGACTTCAAGATGGTATGAGACTAGCATTTGGTAAACCCATAGGCACAGCTGCTAGAGTTGAGCCAGGTACGGAAATTGTAGAAGTAAGGACCTTTACAAAATTTGTAGACCAAGCAAAAGAAGCATTGAGGAGAGCTGCTTCAAAACTTAGTGTAAGAACTAGAATAATAGTTAGAGAAGCCCGGAGGAAATGAATAGCAATTCCCTAGAAAACATACCCTATGATTTTGAACTCGGCTCCATAATCAATTTCCTTAAATCCAAGAATGCTAAATCAATTCTAATACAATTACCAGATGGTCTAAAACATTACTTTCCATATATATCATCTGAATTGAAAAAGAGAGTTCCAGAACTTAAGATTTATCTCTCAGGCCATCCTACTTACGGACCTTGCACTGTTGATGAAGAGTCAGCAAAGGAGCTGGGAGTTGACATAATTATTCATTTTGGTCATTTAGAATATCCATTCTATACTCCTAAGTACGAAACTATATTCATACCTGCTAAAAGTAAGTTAAGAATAGGTCAAGAGCCATTACTAAAACTGAAAGAGATTCTTGAAGAAAAGAGTTGTAAGAGTGTAGCTATTTCCTCTCCAGCTCAGCATTTGAATATACTTAGTTCTATAGCCTTAGAACTCAAATCCTATGGATTTGATGTAAACATTGCGAAGCAACCAATATTGGGCTGTTACTATAATCCTGCATTATCGTATGAAGTGGATGCCCATATAGTAGTTGCGGGCGGTGCTTTTCATGCAATAGGTATGTGGCTAGCTAGTCAAAAACCTACAATTAGAGTTGATCCTTATGAATCTCGAGTAGAGGACATAACATTTACTGCTATGAGTATTTTAAAGAAGAGACTATGGAGAATACATATGGCGATGGATAGTTATAAATGGGCTATAATAGATGGTGCTAAAGGGCAGTCAAGAACCAATATCGTTAAGAAGCTTGAAGAACAACTTCTAGAGAAAGGACTGGAATACATAGTTGTGAAAGCAAATAGAATAGATGCAGAGTTACTTAGAAATTTAGGAACATCAATTGATGCCTATATCATTACTGCTTGCCCTAGAATAGCTATAGACGACCTCAGTGATTTTGAAAAACCTGTCTTGGCACCTGGAGAAGCTTATTATGCACTAGGTATGAAGAAGAGGTATGTATTTCCATGGTGAGAATCCATAGAAAAAAGAGTCTAGAACGAATAATTGAGTCATCACCACCTTTTCCCAAGCCGCAAAGAAATCTGGAACAGTACCCTACAGACTCAAAAACAGCTTCTGAAATTCTATGGACCGCTTATATGGAGGGTGATATAGTGAATCAAAGGGTCTTAGACTTAGGCTCGGGTACCGGGAGGTTATGTATTGGTGCATCCCTCCTAGGAGCGAAACATTCAATATGTTTAGATATAGATGGGGAAGCTTTGAATGCTCTAATTAGATGGTCTAAAGAATTGAATACGTACGATATTATAGATGCTATAGTAGGTGATGCCATTAATCCACCTCTAAGGCAGAATTCCATTGACACCATAATTATGAATCCACCTTTTGGCGTTTATAGAAAAGGGACCGATATTAGTTTTCTGAAATCAGCAATGAAATTAGCTAAGAAAATCTATAGTATACATAAATCTATTCCTGCTTCAGAAGAAATGATATTAAGACTTGCACATATAAATAATTTCTAGAAGAGTATAGAAAATACCTCAAATATATGAAACACATATTAAGAAAGTTCATGAAGTTGAAGTCACATTATTTCTATTAATTAAAAGTGTTGAAAATACTTAAAGTTATCAGTACATACTAGCACTAGTAGAGCTCAATATAGAGGATTAGCTATGTGCGGTATCATAGGTATAGTGAGTAAATCTAAGTTTTTCTCTGAAAAACTAGGTATAGTAATTAAGAAATGTTTAAAGAATTTAGAATATAGAGGGTATGACTCTGTAGGATTTGCTATAATATCTAATGATAAAAAATTGATCGTTAAGAAAAGCAAAGGAAAAATAGATGATGTTGTTAAAAAGTTAAGATTCAATGATTTTGATGGAGTAGTAGGTATAGGACACACTAGATGGGCTACTCATGGAGCTCCAACTGATGTCAATGCCCATCCCCATACAGATTGTAAAGGGAGAATAGCTGTTGTTCATAATGGGATTATAGAGAATTATCTTGAAATTAAAGACATGTTAGTGAATGAAGGACATGTATTTAGAAGCGAAACTGATACTGAAGTAGTATCACATCTTATAGAAAAGTACAAATCCCAAGGGCTTAACACATTTGAAGCTTTTAAAA
>QMXA01000031.1 GCA_003661905.1 Thermoprotei archaeon
AGTGAAACTGAAGAGCTTTTCAAGAATCCTATTCATCCATATACACAAGCATTACTCTCTGCTGTTCCAGAACCTGACCCAGAGATTAAGAAGTTAAGGAAAAGAATAATTCTTCGAGGAGAACCACCATCACCTATTAATCCTCCTCCTGGTTGTAGATTTCATCCTAGATGCCCATATGCAATGGACATATGCAAAAGAGAAGAACCACCAATGATAGAAGTAAAAACAGGACACAGAGTATGGTGCTGGCTTCATGTTAGGAAATGAAATCACTATTTAAGAATTCAGTGATTAGAAATATGAGCTCTTTTCTAAATACCTTGGTGCTAATACGTGGAGATCTTAGGAATTGTATACTCAGCAGGAGCAGCTTTATGTTTTGCAATTGCTCCCGTAATATATAATTTGTTTCTGAAGAGAGTTAGTCCATTCACATTGAATTTTCTGAGAATCTCAATAGTATGTATTGTGATGAGTTTATTATTACTAATGTCTGGAGGTAGTTCTACATTTTCTATTCTTAGTTATCTTCTTCCTTTGATGATACTCATAGTGATAACAGGTACAGTATTTGGCGATACTCTTTATTTATATACAATTAAATATATAGGTCCTACAGTTGCTCAAGCAATTACTAGTACATACCCATTATTCGTGTACTTATTAGCTATGATATTTGTTTCAGAGAGGTTAACACATATTCAATTGCTAGCTGTCTTACTAGTAGTATTAGGATTGATAATTATTTACTCTAGTTTCAAGAATGCTCATAGTCAAGGCCGGGTAAGAGTTAGGGGGCTTGTAGTAGGTGTGATTTGCGCATTTACATGGTCACTCAGTATAGCTCTTTCAGCTTACGTATTGCAATATATGAGCCCTCTTCAATACTTAGCTCTACGTAATATAATGGGTGTAATTATAATCTCTATTCTATTTGGTAAAAGACTCATAAGCGAACTTCCAGAACTCAGTTTATGGAAGGTAATTGTAATTTTAAGTGGTGGCTTCATCGAACTTGGGATTGGAATATATTTAGCTGCTGTAGCTTTAAGAATTATTGGAGCAACAATAAATTCAGCAATTACTTCGCTCTCACCATTAATAACTATGGCTATAACAAGATCTCTAAAAATAGAGATCTTGAACGTGAGACAAACACTGGGTTTAATATTGCTCGTTATAGGTATAATAGCTATAGTGCTTTCAACGTAGGAATACATACTAATACAAAACCATATAGCTTTTAAGCCTCTGCAGAACACAAACATAAAGGCTAAGAAGCCGCGGTAGTATAGCCCGGCCTAGTATGCGGGCCTGTCGAATGTAGCTAAGCATACAGAAAGCCCGTGACCCGGGTTCAAATCCCGGCCGCGGCGCCACTCTATCCTCAACTTTCAAGAATTACCAAGGTCAATAATTATTAGTTATAGAAATATTAATGATATTAAGGAAGGGACCTATGATGAGAATTGAGGCCATAGTATTTGATCTAGATGGGACATTAATTGATAGCATAGATGCTCACGTAGTTTCATGGATGGAAGCATTTAGAACTCATGGATTCACCTATGTAAAGTATCGTGACGTAGAGAATCTAATAGGTCTACCGGGTACTACAATTACTGAAAGACTTCTTGGACCCAGAGCTATGAAGATTTACGACTCAATTAGGAAGTCTAAGGATGAGGTGTTCATGAATTTATTAAATAATGTGAAGCTATACCCACATACCAAAGAAGTTCTTAGCGAATTGAAAATATATGGAGTAAAAATAGCGCTTGCATCATCAACTGCCTCACATATAGTGAATAAAATTCTAAGAATGTTGAAATTGAATAATGTCTTTGATGCAATAATTACTGGAGATATGGTGAAGGAAGGAAAACCACATCCAGAGATATTTATTAAAGCCTTCAATGCTCTAGCTATAAATCCAAGAAGAGGAATAGTTGTAGGAGATACCGAATACGACATAATCCCTGCAAAACTCATAGGCTCTATTGCAGTCTTAATTCTCCATGGAAGATCCAAGGCATTGCTCTCTTCAAAACCTGATTATATAATAAATGAATTACCAGAACTTCTAGAGCTCTATAAGAAACTATCTAGGAATGGATAATTCAACTCACATCAATAAATGTATATCTTGTACATATCCTCAACTTCTGCAGTATGTGCCGAAATCTTGGTTAAGTGTTTCGTTATTTCAATAAAGTTCCCTAAGAAACTAATAGAACCGATGAAGAACTACGATATAGATTAGCGGGATGGAGTAAAGAAATTTACTAAGAAGAGAATTGTGAATTATAGCTCAAAGACTTACTTGGGAAATTGAAATATTCATTGTAGAGTTAAGAGTAGGGGGTAAGCTCTTAAGAAGACAAGACATGATTCTAGGAGCATCATAATTCAATTCTTCTCTTTACCTTTGGAATTTAAATAAACAGCTAATATTTTTCGACTTAGTCAATTCCTATTAGTCGACCTCTTGGTTTACGAAGTTTATCACCGATGCATATTTCAGCTAATTTATTTAAAACTTTGACAAGGTCAAGAGCATTAGTATTAGCTTCGGCGCATATTGATTTTAGAAATATTTCAAATATGTAACGAGTTCCATCGTCAAGTTCTATAGATATGTAGAGTAGTGGATATGATGCTCCTTCATAAATCATGGAACCCCGAGCACATTTCAGTCCTTTAACTTCTCTAAATATTCTTTTGAATATGTCTACTAATTCATAGCATTCCTTACTGAGTTTGCTCATTAATATTTGGAATTCCTCATCATTAAATACTGCTACTCCATAAGATCTCTGCATATTCTTAAATCCATATACACTTAACTTCAAGTATTTCACACTACTAATACTATTTTCTAAAATCACTCTTAACTTTCTCCTACTTGAGTAGCTTCTTTATTTATTCAGCTTGAAACGTAAAATAACTTGGCGAAGTGTAATGCTAAGTATGCAGAGCGAGACTAGGAAATTTAATAAGGTTATTGAAATAGCGAGGGCTAAGTCGTTAGAACTCGGTATTCGTTCAATAGATGTAGATGAAGCACATTTAATCTATACCATTCTATATTTATATACGATATTACATAGAACATGTATAAGAGTTATTGAAATAAGTTCAGGATGTGGATATTTCACTTTATGGATAGCTAAAGCAATAGTAGATTCAGGAGCTGATGTATGCAGTTCAGTAGTGAGTATTGAAAGTGATGATGTTAAAGCTAGCATCACTAAAGAATTGGTAAAGACCTCAGGTTTCTCATACTTTGTCAGAATTCTGAAAGGAAACATAAAAGAAATTCTTAAATTAATTCCAGGGCCTATAGACGTGTTATTCATTAATAATCCTGGATTTAAGTATTTAGAATACTTAGAGATAGTTCACTATAAACTCAGAAATAGGGGCCTTGTAATAGCTCATAACGTTTTAGACATAGAACCAAGCTTAGTGATGGATTTTATGAGAGAAATTAGTAATGCACATAAGTGGTTTACTACAATAATTAGAACAAAACATGGCTTGGCTATTAGTATTAAAAGATCTTAAAGAAGAGTAGACTAAACTTATTATAAGCTAGTTAGTATATGACTTTGGGTGAATATCTGTGAGCATAACATATGCGGAGTTAGGTGAGTTAAGAGAGGGAAGTTACATAGTAATAGACGGTGAACCTTGCAAAATAGTTGAAATGTCAAGAGCTAAAACAGGAAAGCATGGTAGTGCAAAGGTACACATAGTTGCTATAGGAATGTTTACAGGATCTAGGAAAACTCTCGTAGCTCCATCTGATCAGAGAGTAGAAGTACCAATAATTGAAAAACGAACTGCCCAAGTCTTAGCAATTACAGGAAATACTTTACAACTCATGGATCTTGAGAGCTATGAAACTTTTGAAGTAGATATGCCTGAGGATAAGAGCTTAGCATCAAAACTTGTACCAGGATCCGAGGTGGAGTATTGGGTAATAATGGGGAGAAGAAAAATAATTCGTGTTAAGTAACTTATACAAAGGATAATACATAATGAAGGGCCTAGAAGGAATTAAGGAAGCAGTATTAAAGTTTATTAGAGGTTCTGATAGTTATGAAAAAGCTGTTGAAAGCTTCATCAAGGAGCTTCAGAAGACACTAATAAGAGCTGATGTAAGCATAAGACTTGTAATTAGCCTAACTAAGAAAATAAGAGAAAGAGCACTCAAGGAAGAACCACCACCAGGTGTTACACGAAGAGATTGGTTCATAAAGGTAGTTTATGACTGTCTTGCAGATTTCTTTGGCGGCGATAAAGAGCCCTCGATATATCCACCTAAACAACCGTATACAATGATGTTAATAGGAATTCAAGGTTCGGGTAAAACTACAACAGCAGCTAAGATTGCTTATTTCTATAAAAAACACGGATATAGACCAGGACTAATATCTGCTGATACCTACAGACCTGCTGCTTATCAACAGTTAGAGCAGTTAGGGAGAATAATAGGGGCTCCAGTATATGGTGAGCCTAGATCTAAAGATCCCATAGGAATCGTCATACGAGGTGTAAAAACATTAGTATCGAAAGGATGTAACTTGATAATAGTTGATACAGCAGGAAGACACGGCTATGGTAGTGAGCAGGCCTTATTGGAGGAAATGAAGGCAATAGCAAATGCCCTTAAACCTGATGAGGTGGTTTTAGTAATAGATGCTACTATGGGTCAGAAAGCGTATGATCTTGCTAAGAGATTCCATGAATATACACCTGTTGGTAGCATAGTCTTAGCGAAGTTTGATGGAAGTGCTAAAGGCGGAGGTGCTCTTTCAGCTGTAGCAGCTACAGGAGCCATCATAAAATTCATCGGTATAGGTGAAAAAGTTCACGAAATTGAAATATTTAATCCCCGTAGATTCGTATCCAGACTCCTTGGGCTAGGGGACTTAGAATCCCTACTCGAAAAATTGAAGAGCATAGAGGAGCATGAAGCACTTCAGAAAAGACTCGAAAAAGCTCTTACATCGGGAAGACTTAGTCTAGTTGATATATATGCCCAAATACAAGCTATGAAGAAACTAGGGCCTCTATCCAAAATACTCCAAATGATACCCGGACTCTCCATATTACCAATTTCGGATGAACAACTAAGGATAAGTGAAAAACTTATGGATAAATGGGTAGCAATAATTAACTCTATGACCTATGAGGAGCTAAAGAATCCCAAGATAATAGATAGGAGAAGAATGAAGCGCATAGCCTTAGGATCTGGAACCTCAATAGAGGACGTAGAGTCTCTCTTAAAATATTATGAAACTGTAAATAGAATGCTTAAGGAAGTTAAGAGAAAGAAAACACTCTTAACAAGATTGGGTATTCGTGGGCTAGGTATGTGAGAAGATATATAACATATGTAAGAAAGTACAATAAATTAACACGTAATCTTTTAACAGAACTATCTCACATACTTACCTCCTCTCTTCTCATATCATTTAATATAAGAAGAGATACAACTTTATCTATAGTCTTATCAAGAAGTATGGAAGAATCATTAACTCTCATTATCCGTGGCAGTATCATTAAGCAATTGAGAGCTGATGAGGAATCAGCTATGGGGTTCATTAAAGCAGCTCTTCAAGAAAGAATTCCTCATATAATGGTATTAAATGGAATAAGACCTAAAGTGCATAAGCCCATATATTGTTTAAACTTTACAGGACCTACATTAGAAGATGTAGTAAAATGTACTCCTAAATCTACATTAATAATTGGCGATATAGAATTAATAAAGACCATCACCAGTGAGTGTAAATGGGTTAGCCTATATCCAGGTATATATAGGCTTGAAGATGCAGTGGTGATATATCACTATGTACTCGATAGATGCTCAGCTACTTAATAAGGTATTGGAGATTTTAGAAAAATATCCTCTCTGTGATAGATGTTTAGGTAGGCTCTTTGCATCTCTAGGTCGTGGCTGGGATAATTCGGAACGAGGTAAGGCTCTTAAAATGGTAGCCTTAATGGAACTTCATAGAAGAGTTAAGGAGGGCATTGAGAATGTTGATAAACTAAGAATTGTTTCTATGCATTGTGGAAGCATAGCTGAGAAACTATTGAGAGAACTTAAATATCTTCAAGATATAGACCTAATACCATGCTATATATGTAAATCAACGATAGATGAGCTAATAGAAAGATATACTAACTTAGCAATTGAGAAATTGAAAGAACTGAAGGTAGAGAAATTTCTCATAGGTGTTAAACCTCCTAAATACATAGCTAAAACTGAGAGAGAATTAGCTGAATCAATGGGAATACAATATTGGGAGTCTGTAAGAAGTGAATTCAAAAGAGTTATAGGCAAAAAGGTTCAAGAGATAACAGGACTTAGAGTCGACTTTGAGAACCCAGAAGTCATAATAGTGTTAGATATGGAGAATGACGAAATTTCAGTAATTATACCATCTATCTTAATACGAGGACGCTATTGGAAAATAGGTCGAAGAATATCGCAGTCTAAGTGGATTAAGAAGAATGGAACAAAGAAATACCCACTCTCATTAGAAGAAGTTCTTGAACTTGCTCTTCCCTTAACCAAAGCTGAGAGAGCAATTATACATGCAGCAGGACGTGAAGATGTAGATGTAAGAATGTTAGGTAGTGGAAGACCTACCATATTTGAATACTACAAACCATTAAAAAGAGATATTAATCTTGAAGAACTCGAGAGAATTGTTAATAGTAACCCATGGGTAAAAGTCTCTTTTGAAGCTATTGCTAGAAGAGAGCATGTTAAGAGCTACAAAACCATGGCAGCTAGAGGATTCAAAATTTATAGAGCACTTATCCTAGTAGAAAATGATGTGAGCGAAGAAGAATTAGAGATTCTTGAAAAGAAATTCCATAATGCTATAATACATCAATGGACTCCTAAAAGAGTTCTTCACAGACGAAAGAATGTATTGAGAACAAAACTAGTTCATGAAATTAAAGTAAGGAAAATCACTTCCCATATCATAGAAACTTTGATAAAGTGTGAAGGGGGACTATATGTAAGAGAATTGATATCAGGAGATGATGGTAGAACCTCTCCTAGTTTTACTAGCATACTCAACAAACCTGCTAAATGCATTGAATTAGATGTAATTTATGTCCATGAAATTCTTTAGGAATATGAATAAAGTGTTTTAGCTTAGAATACAATTACTATGCCTAGCACTACAAACCCAAGTACTAAGAGTATTAAATCCTCCTTACTTAACTTATCAATATTCATTTTTCTTCTCCTAGCATATGCAAATCCTCTTGTATAGAGAGTCTCAAGAGAGTTTTCGACTACATTCCATAGCTGAGATAACTACCATTGAAAGTGCTCTCCAGTTCTGAATATTAAGGAGTCTTGCACTTGAAATGGAATCAAGTGAATCACGTATAAGCATGGGTATTAGTTTTGTTGTAAGAGCAAATGATTGTGCAATTACCTGTGGTAATCTTAGAGTTTCAAGTAATAGAGCTAGGTGAAGAGCATCTGTGCATGTAATCATTATCAATAGTGATGATGCTATAATAAACATTCTAGCTGGAACTATTGGTGAATTCATTAAAACATTAGCATGATATATACGTTAAGAACTAAACTACAATCATGGGTAAGGCAAGAACTATTAAAATATCAATTAATATCTTCAATCTATTACCAAGAAATGTCAAGATTATAATCATAGCGATTATAAATGAAGTTTCTAAAGGCATTGTAATAATCAGTGCTGACAATATCATAACTATTGAAAGAGTAACCTTAGTGATGACTGAAGTTCTATGTAGCACTGTATTTTCATAGCGATATATAATTACACTATATAATCTTCTAATGATGAATCTTAGCATAGATCCTTCACCTCTTTGATTTCGCCATTTCTAAGCTCAATAATGGATGTAGCTATTGATTCAAGAAATTCCATGTCATGAGATGAAATGACCATAGTAGTTCTCTTTACGATCTTTCCTAGATACTCAATGAGTGAGTACTAGTTTCAGGGTCTAGAGCTGGAGTCGGCTCGTCAAGTAAGGTAAGTTCGGCTCTACATCCTAGAGCCAATGCAAGAGCTAGTCTTCGCCACATTCCAAGGCTCAAATTTAAAATAGAAGTCTCAAAATACTCATCCAGACCCAAGAGCTTTGCAGCACTTATTAAATTTGATCGTGGAATTTTGCATCTAAGAGCTAGTAGCTCTATACAGTCTTTGACTGTAGGTGCTAAGAGTGTAAGTACTGGATTTTGAGGAACATAAGAT
>QMXA01000032.1 GCA_003661905.1 Thermoprotei archaeon
CAATGTGTGAAAAGGAAGATAATTTTTAAATTTAGATCCTCAATTAGAAGCAGGCGCTTAGGTTGAGAGTATGAGCACTATTGATACAGCTCATAAAATACTCTCTGAATCTCTAGGAACTCTAGTATTAGTTAAACTAAGAACAGGTAAAGAAGTAAGAGGTAAATTAAGAAGCTATGACCTTCACCTTAACATAGTACTAGAAGATGCGGAAGAGTTGAGAAGTGATGGTAGTTGGAGAAGATTAGGAACTATAGTTATAAGAGGAGATAATGTAATATTAATCTCACCTGCAAGCTAAAAACACACAAAATCAAGGTGGTATAATGACTAAAGGAACACCGTCCATGGGTAAGAAGAGTAAGGGAAAAACACATATAAAATGTAGAAGGTGTGGAAGAGTAGCGTTTAACGTTTCCAAGGGTTATTGTGCAGCCTGCGGATTTGGTAGAAGTAGAAGAATCCGTAGATACTCTTGGGCTAATAAGAAAGTTAATAGAGTACGCATACGTTAAGAAGTAATTTCAGGGTTCTGAAATATTCTATGTCAATATTAGGGAATCTAATACTCTTGGAGCCATAATATCAATATCAGGCACTAATCCTAGTCTCTCTCTTCTAATTCTCACTAAGTTTAGAAAAGACCTAATAGCACCTGGCTCTCCATGATTCAAGACTATTCTCTTAGGCTTAGGTTGTAAATCTCTTATGAAGTTATATAATTGCCTCTGATCGGAATGACCTGAGAAGCCTTCAATACTGTGAACCTCCATATTTACTCTTATGATCTCTACTTTGCCCTCGGGCGTCATGAATTGTATTTCTCTTTCTCCATCCTTTATTCTCCTTCCTAGAGTTCCTTCAACTTGATAGCTAACAAATATGAGTGAGTTCCTAGGATCTGGAGCCATGAGCTTGAAGTACTCTACTGCTGGTCCTCCAGTAAGCATACCTGAGGTTGCCATAATTATAACAGGTTTTTCGGATTCTACAATATCTGACCTTGCATATATATCCTCAACTATTATGAAGGTTTCATATGCAAAGGGGTTACGATCAGCGAGAAAATGAGCTCTAACCTCCTTAGATAAATACTCTGGATAAGCTGTGTGTATAGCTGTAACTTCATCAATCATGCCCTCTATGTAAACAGGTATTTTTGGAATCATATCACTTTCCATAGCTTCAGCTAAGACCAGCATTATTTCTTGCGCTCTACCGACACTTAGAGTAGGTATTAAGACTTTGCCTCCACGCTCAATAGTTCTCTTAATAACTGTTATTAGCTGTCGTTCAGCTTCGATACGTGATGGCTGAGGTGTTGATCCATAGGTACATTCAATTATTAATGTATCAACTCTTGGGAACTGAGTATGAGCTTTTTCAAGTAGTTTCGTTCTTCCATACTTGAAGTCTGATGTATATAGGATATTATGCAGTCCATTACCTATATGGAGATGCACCATTGCAGACCCAAGTATATGGCCTGCATTATAGAATGTTAACCTAACATCAGGTGCTATATCGGTTACTTCACCATATTTTAGAGTAATAGTATGTAGTAACATCTTATTTACTTCCCTCAATGCAAAGGGCTTCGGCTTTCCTTCACCTTTTAGAATTCTAAGAAGGTCTATCTGCAGTAGAGCCATTAAATCTCGCGTAGGTTCTGTAACGTAAACAGGTCCATTGAATCCGTACTTAAATAGATAAGGAACTAAGCCGCAATGATCTAGATGAGCATGAGCAACTACAATAGCATCTATTTCTTCAGGATTAATACCTAAGAGATCTAATCGTGGAAACATCGATGTTGTTCTTTGAGCACCTGGATTTAGACCGAAATCTAGAAGTATTTTGCTTTCAGCAGTCTCAACTAGTATTGCAGAACGTCCAACTTCCATAAAACCTCCAAGTGCTGTTATTCTAACATAGTTATCCTTGAATATTACATCCCTATGAATTTGCTCCCCTACTCTTCTTAAGAATTTTAATCTGTAGTCACTTTCAGTAATCATATGAGCTAATATACTTTCGACAATTTTCGATTTCATAAGTGGTGCTCTTACAGGTCTAGGTCTCCATCCAGTCGATACTAAAATCTTTCTAAAAATAGAGGCATCCTTTCCATATACTAATATGGGATTCTTAGCTTTTATTATGACTTCTCCCATTTCATCATCGAACTCTATCTCAACTATATGAGCTTCTCTAGGGACTATTTCCATTATCAATTTCTTAGCTTCTTCCTTATTTTTCCTAACAGATTTATCGGTCTTTATGACTATACGCTTCTTTATTTCCTTAGCTAGTGATTTGACAATTTCGCTGTGTTCTAGAACAAATGTTGGGTTCTTAACATATACGACAATTGAGGGACCTTCCATATCTATACGTGTTACTTGTGCATCTTTAGGAAGTACATTTAGTATTTTTCTAAATTTATCAAGTAGTGATGATGCGAGGGACATGTTTCTTAGCTACCTCTTGATTTAAGTATTGTATCTCATTCGAGACACCAAGTATTTAGGAGAGTGTTTGGCTAAGTTTATAGCTTAGTTTCTTGAATCCTTCCTTAGTTATTACCGCTACGTCTATTCCTTCTCCACTAGCTGAATCTCTCTTAGTTGCTGCTGTAATAGCTCTAATAGCTAGTTTAACTGCATTATCTATGCTCATGTCCTCTCTATAGTTCTCCTCAATAACTCCTATAGCTATGGGTGATCCAGAACCGGTTGCTGTGAATGGTTCTGCAGTAACATCTCCAAACCACTCAATAGCAAAGAGCCTTGGCGCATCATCATAGCCCCCTAATAGGAGTTGAACGATGTATGGAAAGTACTTAGAAGTATTTAGAAGTATGCTTAGTAATGATGCCATAGCCTTTATACTCATAGGCTTTCCTGTTATGTATTTATAGTACTTAGCTTCAATTCTTAGGAAATTAGCTAGAACTTGTGCATCAGCAACAAGTCCTGCTGTCGTTAATGCTGCTCTATCATCTACCCTAATGATCTTATCAACATTCTTATGAGCTATGTAATAACCTGCTGTAGCTCTTTTATCAGCTGCTAGTATAACTCCATCTCTTATTCTTATACCAACAGTCGTAGTCCCTTTTATCACCTTCTCATGGTAGAAGCCCATGTACTCATCACCCTAGAACTCCAAATAACATCCCAGAAGCACTTCCATGCTTAGGACTCTATATTAGGATATAAAAACCTTCTTTCTTTCGATATCTATGTCAAGTCTCATTATAATGCTTACACCTTACCCCAATTCTCATACTTATGTAGTGTTTATAAGGATTATTAATTGCTACGTATAGCAATTAATGTAGTGAATGTGGTGTATGAAATGCGATATCGAAAAACGCATGTAATCGACCTACCTAAGAGAATTGTTGTTGGTTCTGGAGTTAGAAAGGAGATATCTAAACACTTCAAGAGCTTAGGACTTGAAAGCCCTATTACTATCGTTACAGGTAGCGGACCTACTCAAAGCATTGGCCGAGAAGTTAGAGAGCATCTCGAAGATTCGCGATTCGATGTTTTTCAATTAGAAGTTAGGTTAGCAAATATAGATAGTGTTTCAAAGGTTGAGGAAGTAGCTAGGGAAAGCAGGTGTAAAGTTATTGTCGGATTAGGTGGCGGCAAAGCCATTGATGTAGCTAAGTATGTAGCTTATAGAATGGATGTAGATTTCATTAGTGTACCAACAAGTGCATCTCATGATGGTCTCGTATCTCCATTCGCTTCATTAAAAGGCATGAACACTATTTATTCCATGAAAGCTAAAGCACCGTTAATGGTATTAGCAGATACGGAACTAATAGCTAAAGCACCTAGGCGTTTCCTAATCGCAGGGTGTGGAGATCTAATAGGTAAATTCACAGCTGTTCTAGACTGGCAACTAGCTCATAAATTAAGGGGTGAGTACTACGGTCAGTATGCAGCTTCATTAGCCCTATTATCAGCTAAGCACATCATCTCACTAAGTAATATAATAGCAAAAGGAGGAGAGGAGGCTGCTAGAATTGTTGTAGAGGGTCTAATCAGTAGTGGTGTAGCCATGTGCATAGCTGGCTCAACACGTCCAGCTAGTGGATCCGAACACCTATTTAGCCATGCATTAGATCTAGTAGCTAATTTCCCAGCACTTCATGGAGAGCAAGTAGGTGTGGGGACAATAATGATGGCATATCTACATGGTAGGAACTGGTCCATGATAAGAAGAGTCCTCAAAAAACTTGGAGCTCCAACAACAGCAAGAGAACTTGGTGTAAGTAACGAGAAAGTTATTGAAGCACTAACAATAGCTCATAAGATAAGACCTGAAAGATATACAATCTTAGGTGAAAAAGGTTTAACGAGGAAGGCAGCAGAGAAATTAGCAAAAACTACAGGAGTTATTGAGGAGGAGCTATGATTTCTTAGAAGATTCTTCAACTCTTGTTTCTTCTTTCTTTTTAGTAAATTTATCTAGATAGATTACATTCTCTACTCCTTCAATATACTTAAATATTTCCTCTGCTACCAACGCTTTGATTATTGGAATTTCTCTATCGGTAATAACCTCCTTAGGAACTTCTATAATTATTGTCTTTCCTTCATCTTGTCTCTTAATTATGAATTTTTCAGGAGGCAGTTTCTTTATTCTCCTATGTAATAATGCTTGTATCTTTTCTATAGGATCTTCAATTCTCTTCAGGATTTTAAAGTGGAATATTAAGGTCTTACCTGCTAATGGATGATTAAAATCAACAAGAACTCTACCACCCGACACACTTCTTACAGTTCCTAATGACCCACCTATTTCAATTACTTTACCTGGTTCAGGAGTTATGCCGGCTCGCACTAACTCTCTTAAACTAAATACCTTAACTTTATTTGGATCTCTAGGGCCATAGGCTTTTTCAGGAGGTACTTCTACTGTACTTTCCACTCCAATATCGGATTTCATTAATGCTTCTTCAAATCCTTCAACATATCTACCTTCACCTACTATGATGAGAGTGGGTTCATATATCTTATCAGGGCTATATGCTTTTGATTCCTTAGCTATCTCAGCATTTGTTGTATCTATTATCTCTCCTGTCTCCTTTACTTTTGTTGTGTACTCAACTAGTATGAAGTCATTTTTTGAGATAGGTATTATCCCACCTCCTTGGAGAATCCTGTAATTAGTAGATTAAATGCTCTACTACCCCTAACCACCACGTCTTAAGAACCAACCCATATCAAATACATTTTTAACCACAACTTCATTTCCCTCAGCCTTTAACGGGGATTTCAATAATAAGCCTACACCTATTATTTCACCCTCATAATCTAGTACAGCTACATAATTGCCTTCTTTAATTGGTTCATAGATCTTCATAATTGATGATGCAAATATGTCTCTACCATATAAGTATAGGTATGATGCTTTTTCGTTGATTTGAATAGCTGCTTTTATCTTTCCAAGACAGCCATAAACATAGCTAAATAACCAAGGTGTTGGTATGAATTTCTCATTCCTTTTCCAGCCAATAAATAATCCTAAGGAGTAAGGATGCTTGTAACGAGTGGTAATTCTCTTAATAAGCATTTCCATATCTTGATTTATTGCATAGTGAATTTCACAATATTCATTATAAGCTATGTAAAATGAATGATTAAAACATTTATCAACGCATTCCTCAAATAACTTGGTCATTACTAATAGTAAACTCCTTACTTCGTCATCACTCATACGCTTAAATGTTAGCTTTTTCTCCTTATTCTGCATACAAAGAACCCCTCACAATCGTGTAGATGTGGATAGAGTCTTAACGCATTTTTCAAATCTTCTCTGAATTTAAGTTTGTGAAATTCTATTAGTCCTTGAGAAAACAGTGATCGATAATTACTTGGAGTCTCCACTATAGCCTCGCCTCTAAAGAACTCAAGAGCTTTAGAAACAACGTACTCGTTTTCTTCAGGTGCTATACTACATGTTGAGTAAATAATTATGCCCCCAGGTTTTACAACTTTAAGTGCCACTACTAACATCTCTATCTGTTTCGTAACGAATTTTGCTAAATCCTCTAGAGTTGTTTTAACTTTCCTACTCTTATCTATTTGAATAATTCCTTCACCAGTGCATGGAGCATCTAGAAGTACGTAATCAAAGAAGTCTTCAAGACCTAAAGAATTTATTGCTTTAATAGAATCAGCCCTAAGTAAAACAGTATTCAAAACCCCTAGTCTATTTATATGAGATCTCAAAGCTCTTATCTTACTTCTTGAAATATCAATGCCCAAAATTAATCCCGTATTGTTCATAAGCTGCGCTATATGTGTTAATTTACCTCCAGGTGCTGCTGCCATATCAAGAACGTATGTATGTGGCTTAGGATTCATGACAAGAGGAGGTAGTTGCGATGCGACTCCTCGATATAGGTAGTAGTATCCAAGTAAGTACTCTCTTGTAGCACCTAACCTAGGCTTACCTCTTTTTAGTACTCGATATCCGTATTGGTGCCATTCAATTCTCTTAAGTACATAACCTTTGCTTTCTAAATACTTAATAAGTAGATCACAATCCTTTAACTTCAGTGTGTTACATCTTATAGATGGTGTAAGTGGTTTTTCAAAAGCCTCAAGGAGCTCCTTGACTTCATCTAAACCAAGAATCTCTATATAGCGTTCAACCATGTAAGGTCTATATCCGAATTTACTTGCAAGTCTTGTGGCTTCGATACTGGGCCTAATATTTATATCTTTTAGCACTTTTTCGAAGCTTATTATAGGAGTCATAACTCATACCTAACCCAGGTGTATACCTCTTGGTAGAGAGGGAGTATGAAGTAAAAATAGCTGTTGAGAACCTGAAAGAAATTGAAAAAGCACTTAAGGAAATAGGCGCTGTATTCGAGGATGAAGTATATGAAGAGGATTATTACATAGACCTAAGACCTTGTAAAGATCTTAAAGCAAGCGATGAAGCTCTCAGAGTAAGAATTTCAAAGGGCTCTAGAACAACAATTGAGAGCTATGAATTTACATATAAAGGACCGAAAATAAGACCTGATCTTAAAGTAAGAGATGAAATAACTATTGAAGTGAGTGATGGCAGAGCTCTCATAGAGATCTTTAGGAGACTAGGCTTCAGAACATATATCATAAGAAAGAAAAGAAAAGTATATAGATATGGAAAATACAAAGTATTCTTGGATGAAGTTATGGGCCTAGGTAGATTTGTGGAAATCGAAGTTGAAGGAGCTTCAAATGTAAAAGAATTCGCAAGTGAAATAAGGAAATTGGTCTCAATATTAAAACTCACAGGGTCTTTTATTTCTAAGTCTTATTTAGAGATGATACTAGATCGTATAGAGGTAATAGAGAGAGGCTAGACTTTGAGTTCAAAAATCATAACTCTATTAACAGATTTTGGCATGAGGGATTACTACGTATCAGCTATGAAGGGCGTAATAGCCTCCATATGTCCTGAGTGCAGAGTAATAGATATAACACATGATGTACCTAAATTCGATATAGCAAGAGCTTCATTAATTTTATGGGCTGCCTACAGATATTTTCCTAGAGGAACCATACATGTAGTTGTCGTTGACCCAGGTGTTGGTACCGAGAGAAAAGCAATAGCAATTAGAACTAAGAATTACTACTTTATAGGACCCAATAATGGTGTGTTAACTTTAGCAGCTGTAAATGATGGAATTAGTGAAGTAAGAGTCATAGAAAATAGAGCTGTCATGGCTAAGAAAATATCATATACATTCCATGGAAGAGACATATTTGCTCCTACAGCTGCACACATAGCTAGTGGATTTTCCTTTGAGAACCTTGGACGTAAGCTCATAGAAAACGAACTATGTTCTTCGCCAATAACTATTCCATACAAGGAGAGAACGGGCAAGTACATAAAGCTAAAAGCCATATACATTGATGATTTCGGAAATATAGCTCTTAGTATAGAATTCGAAGATTTAGTTAGGATTCTTAATATAAATATAGGTAATTCAATAACTATAAAACCTCTATGTAAAGATACTTCATATACAGCGAAGGTAGCGAGAACATTCGCAGAAGTTCTTAAGGGTGAATTAGCTCTCTATGAAAATAGCTATGGCTTAGCAGAACTCGGTGTATTTATGGGCAATGCCTCACAAAATCTCAAAGTGAAAGAAGGTGAAGATCTATGTATAGAGATGTAATTAGAGGTGTTTATCCAGGTAGATTTCAACCAATACATTGGGGCCATATAGAGGTTATTAAATGGGCATTA
>QMXA01000033.1 GCA_003661905.1 Thermoprotei archaeon
CTCTACTACTTCACGTAGTTCTGCTTGGTGTCTAGCTATGCTATCTATCTTTGATGTGAATGGATTAACTTTATCAAATATTCTTCTTTCTATTCTTGGAAGGATCCTCTCTATGATCTTTTCAATAGGTATTTTTCCTTCAGCTACTAATTTTTCGAGTGGTTTAGCAAGAGCTCTTTCAAGAGTACTAGGTTCAAGAGTTAATTCGGGAACTTCAGGCATTGATCTTAGATCTTTGAAAATCAGATATCGGACGTAGTCTGAAGCTAATGTAAAGCCTAGAGCTTTAGCTCTTTCCTCAAGTCTTCTATACTGATCTTCGGGAATTTTTATAGCAATAACTCTCTCCTTCTTCTCTGAACCCACAACTATACGCCCGTATCTACTTTATAACTAGCAGATTACTAAACACATCCCCCAGTAGGTTCTGGTTCTGGAATTTCATTCAATTGTTCTAGTACATAATTTCGTATTTCATTAATTGTAGGTAGAGGCCTTATTAACTTGCCATTCTCGAGGAATTTAATAAGTAGTTGCTTAGGTTTTGAACCCTCAGAGCATATTGGAGGCTCGGAATTCCAAGGAACAATGAAGTCCCTAATACCGGGTCTACATCTATATACTTGCTTCATACCTGGCATTTTACCTCTCTTAGAAATAGGTATCCATTTCCCATTCACAAATTTCTCTATGAGATCTGCGCTTATGTCTATACTAGGTGGAAATGCTATTGATGTACCGACTCCAAAACCATCAACAACATCTCTTAACTCAATAACTTCGCATTCGTTAACACCACCACTTACGTATATCTTCACATTTTCATATCCATGAATCTTTAGGGCCCATCTTGCTTCTTCAACTATTAACTTCATATTGCCACGTCTACTACTTGGAGTATCGAATCTAACTCCAAATAACCTATTTCCAAGAGCCTTAGCTGCCATTAATGCCTCTACTCTTTCATCATACATAGTATCGGCTAGAGCTATGCGGGGAACCTCTGGTGGCATTACCTTATCAAATGCTTCCCAAGCTAATTTAGGATCTCCAAATATTAGAATTAGTATGTGAGGCATAGTTCCTTTCGGTTCTAAATTTAAGTACTTGCGACTTATTACTCCTGAAACTGCGTCACAACCACCTATATACGCTGCTCTATCAAGCACTGGTGCAATTGCTGGATGAGCTGAACGTAAACCAAAGAATAGAACTTGCTTATCGCGTGCTAATTTCTTTATCCTAGCAGCTCTTGTAGCTATACTTGTACTATGCCTAAGTGCTCCAAGTACTGCAGTTTCAAATGGGATTATGTGTTTTGCAGGCCCTTCAATAACCATTAATGGTTCAAGAGATTTGAAGATGGTTCCTTCAGGCATTGCATACACATTTACAGGCCTATCCTCAAGAATTTTCAAGGCTTCTTCGAGACCTGCGAATACGGCCCATTCATATCCCTTAGGCAAGCTATATGCATGAAGCTCTACTCTTATAAGTGTATTTTCGAGTCCGTAGGCTTTGAGAATTTCTATCGTTCTAACGAAGTAAACATCGGTAACGCTGCCAGAAAGTATCTCTGCTTCACTAGCAACATATAATCTCGGCATGTGTTGACACCTTAGTATGTTTCAAGTAGAAGAAGAGCGTAGCTGAGAAAAAAGTTATTGGTTTATAAGTAGTGAAGGTTGAGGAAAGAAAGTAATTCGTTAAATCCAACCTCTTAACTTCATTGCGCTAACTACACGTTCTATTGCTAATGCTTGTGCAGCTGTTCTATAATCTACATCGCTACGTCTCTGACAATAGTTATAGAACTTTACAAATGCATTCATCATTTTCTCATCCAACTTTCTCATGGCATCTTCTTCACTAAGCCAACCACCCATTCTATTGTTTACCCACTCAATCCAGCTCATAGTAACTCCACCTGCATTTGCTAATATATCTGGAGCAATGAATACGCCACGTTTAAATAGTATCTCATCAGCTTCAGGAGTTAGAGGGCCATTAGCTCCTTCAACTATTATCCTAGCCTTAATTCGTGGTGCATTATCTTTTGTTATAACTCCTTCAATTGCTGCTGGTATTAATATATCTACTTCTGACTCAAGTAATTCCTCATTTGTAAGCTTCTTCTCCACATCTTCATAGTTAAGTACGGCTCCCGTTTCTCTTTTAATCCTGATAACTTCTTCAATATTCAGCCCTCTATTGTTAAGAATTCCTCCCTTACTATCGCTTACAGCTACTACTCTGGCACCCCATTCACTTAGGAATTTAGCTGCAAATGAACCCACATTACCAAATCCTTGAATTGCTATAGTTCTTCCCTCTAATCCTCCTAGTATTTTCTTCGCAGCTTCTCTAGCAACAACTGCTACACCATATCCTGTTGATATCACTCTTGCCTTTAATCCCCATAATATATCAGGCTTAGCTGTCACTACTCCAAATTCCATTTTTCTAATGATGTTTATGTACTCATCAACATACCATGCCATTACTTGGGGATCTGTATAGACATCGGGAGCTGGAATATCCCAGTCAATTCCTACAAATCTTGATAGAGCTGCAAAGTATTTTCTTGAAAGATCTTCAAGTTCTCTTCTTGATAATTTCTTTGGATCAACTTTAACACCTCCCTTACCGCCACCATATGGTAATTCTAAAAGAGCACATTTCCATGTCATCCACATTGAGAGAGCCATTACCTCACTCATAGTAACATTTGGATGATATCTAATACCTCCTTTATATGGTCCTAAAGCACTATTATGCTGACTTCTCCATCCAATAAAGACTTTTGTTTTGCCATTATCCATTTTCATAGGTATTTTTACTTGTATAACCCTCTCTGGAACAGCTAAGATTTCAATAATCTCATCTGAAAGCCCTAGTACTGAAGCTGCTTTCTTAAGTTGAGCTACAGCCATTTCATAGGGATCTAATTGCTTAGCCAACTCGACACCCCTCCCTTTATCTGAATCCTGGTATAAAAGTAGTGCTTAAACCTATAAAGGGGCTATGTATAACAAAAGTTAGTACTTATACTGGTATAAATATGTAAGATTACACGGGCATTAATTATTAATAATCCATACAGAGAGAGAACTCATTACTTAAATTAAATATATCTTCATCTTGAACGTAACTTCTTCCTATTCTACTAGCAATTTCAGCTTTACATAACTCATATCCTAGATATAGGGCATGCTCAGGATCTATAGATTTAATCTTATTAACAGCTTTACCTATATTCAATGCGTACTTGCTGCTAATACTTATTTTTGGAGTTCCTTTCTCTATAATTGTTGCTATAATCTCATTCCTCTCCTTATCAACACCTATAATTACTGCATCCTTCAATTCTGTTCTCGACGGTATGGAGGTTTCAGATATATGGAGAATCTCACGAGCTATAGGTATGAGCCATTTCTTAGGTCTCTTTTCCTTCATTATCAATAAGTTAGGAGTTATATCAATGGGTGGTGAATGTTTAGCTCTAGCTATGTAATTCATATATAGAGCTTGTTTCATTTCAAATACTGAACCTTTAGTTTTCCAACTGCTTTCAGTAACTAGAATTGCTGAAGCTCCAATTTCTATAGCTAGAGAGGCTAGAACTGCATGTATACCATGACTATCAGCATCTATTAATTCAGTAATGTTTGATGCATCTACTAGTAGTGGATATTCTTTAATATACCTACTAGAAAGTCTCAGAGCTACTAGGCCTTCAATCATCCCAAAAAGTGGAGGTGAAATAACGGGATTGAGTATAAGTTTTCTATACCCCATTTCCTTAGCTTGTCTTGATACTTCAAATAATTCCTTAAATCTTCCTTCAGCAGAGGAGGCCCTAGTACTTTCTGGGACAAGTACAAATGCTACTTTATCTGCGAAATCCTTGTATGTTTCTAGGAATGATTTACTTAAATTCATAACTAATTCAGCACCTGATGATATAGCAGCTTCAATTTCTCTAGGGTTTAAGGAATCAATTCCTATTGGGACATTTAATATAGTCACTAACTTCTTTACAATTCGCTCTATTTTATCGGGAATATCTGAATCAGCACTAGTACCAATTACTATGAGATCAGTACCGCATTGAATAAATCTCTTAGCAAGTTTCATAACCTTCTGTTCATTAGTCAAAGTACCAGGAGGTATTTCGGCGAATAGCCTTATTGGAGGCCCCCTTAAGGGTATAGGTAAATTACCCACATTAAATGCTATTTTCATTCTCTTTTCCAAATTTTTTACTAGTTCATCGATAATGATACGTGACTTCTTACGCAAATAATCTTCCGCTGCTACTTTGGTTGATAACTCATTTCCACTTAATAGAGCTTCTATTGCTATCTCAACATCCCCTACATACTTCGTTCCTTTGAATATTCTGATACCTAGACTCTTGGCTATACTCATTACATCTCCTTTCATTAATCCAGGTACTAGCACTACATCAAACTGTTTAATGAATTCATACCTCTTCTTAAATTCATTCATTAGTCTATCAGGTGTTATTAAAGCAGCAACAGGGACATTAATTACTAAAACCCCGAGCTCCAGAGCGGTTCCGTATTTTAGGGTTAATTCTGCAACTACATCCCTAACTATAGGTTCTGCAAATTTACCGGTTACTATAAGTATCTTCACTTTAAGTCACCTTTCATAGAAGTGCTGAGTTACGGACTAAAAGTTGTTGGTGGAACTTTTAAAGAGACCTTAAGTAAAAAGGCTCTCTGGGTAGCTAAGTGATGTCTAGGGATGAGGAGGAGTTTGAGACCTTACTGGAGAAATTACTAGAGAAGCTTGTTGAATCTCTTAGACGTGAGAGAGAGGCGGAAGCAATACAAAAAATAACATTAGTGAAGGAAGTAAAGGAAATTATTGGAAGGAAGTCTTTTGAAGAATTTATAAGGAGTAATAGGGTTGCCATAATATGCTTTTATAGTCCACGATGCCCAGCTTGTAAGAGATATTTACCAGTATTCAATAGTATTGCTAAGAAATTCTCTCCAAGAATAGCATTTGGAGTACTTAATATTAAAGATTCCAGAAATAGAGAAATAGTCCTTGATAAGGAGGTATTTATAATCCCCACAACTACTATATATGTAGATGGAAAGGAAGTAACTAAGAAAACAGGTTATATGGATGAGGAGGAATTAACACTATTCATAGAGATAAATACTAAACTTACGCAGAAGTGATTACTCGATATATATCCCAGGTTTTAATGGCAGAGCTGCTCTCTTCTTTCCTCCTAAATCTGGAGCTTCTTCATCATAGCTTCCCATAATCTCTATTCTATTTGCTTTGACACTTTTTACTATGTAATTGCTAAAGGTTTTTAACACTGTATATTCATCGAATTCTTCTACATGGCGAATGAGTTCTTTAAGTTCATCGCTTAATTGTTGAGATAATGTTATTATTTTCTTAGCTTGAATAGCTGCTACTTTTTTATTGAGGCCTTGAGCTACTAAGGTTTCTATGATTCTTCTCATGCTATCTCTTCTAATTCCTTCCACTATTAATTTTCTTAGAATAGAGTATGCAAAGGTAGGAGTTACATATAGGACAATTCTTTGAGGAACCTTCTTAAGGACTTTTGTTATTTCTCTGATATCATCTATAACTATATCTACGTACTTAATGGCTAATTCTGATGTGAAATCTCTACCTATAGCGCTTGGCCACTTCTCATTAACTACAAGCGTTGTCTTACCTAGTTTATGCCATAGTTCTTCAGCGATATGCGGAGTAAATGGAGTTATTAGCTTTACCCAATTCTCTACTATATCTTTTATGATCTTACATGGTTTATCAACCATTGATAAATACTTCTCAATATCACTCTTCATATTATAGAATGTCTCAATTGCTGCCTCTCGAATTCTTATAGATTCTAGGAGTTTAGTTATTTTTTCAATACGTTTCGATATTACTGAGCAAAGCCATTTATCGGGTATTAATTCACACTTATCTCTAGTATCAGATGTGTATAGATTCTCTATGAAGCTCATTAGTTTTGCTAAAAACTCTGTAGCGGCATAAGTTGCTGTGCTTGTAAAGTTGAGATCTTGATTCACTTCAGCTATTGTTATTAATGCTAATCTAACAGCATCAACTCCATACATGTCTATAGTCCTTATTAGAGGTATTGTATTACCTTTAGATTTACTCATTTTCTCTCCTTCGACAAGAACCCATCCATGAGCTATTATTCCTCTAGGCCATTTACTTCTCGGAAATATTGCAACGTGATTGAATATGAAGAATGTTAGGTGATTAGGGATTAAGTCTTTTCCACTAACTCTCCAGTCGAGTGGATACCAGTAGTCAAATTCTTTTCTAATAATTTCTAGTTTCCATTTGTCAATTCCTAACTTATTAGCTAGTTCTTCAATATCTCCCTTACCCAACATTACAAAATCCCAGAACTCAGGTACTAATTTCTCTAGTGGTATTTGGAATTCTCTAATTTTATGAATGATTGTGTAAAATGCCATATAGATTGTTGAGTCACTTAAACTCTCTATGACCCAAGATTTCTCCCATGGTAATGGTGTACCTAGACCCCTTGTCCTTGCACAAGCCTTTCTCTGCAGCCATTCAATTGTAGCTTCAAATTGAGCTCTTGCTTCCTCTGGAACAATTTTCATATAGCTAAGAGCTTCTCTAGCTTTCTCTTTCCATTCAGAATCTCCGTAATTTATGAACCATTGATTCTCTAATAACTTAACAACAACTTCAGAGCCACAGCGGCAATAAACAGGTTTATTTATTATTTCATATATTACTGAATATGTTTTTAATTTCTTAAGAAGTTCTTTGGTTCTTTCTCTAGCTTCTTTAACTGACTTACTTGCAATATGTTTTCTTACAAATTCAATGACCTCCGAATTCTTCATATGCTCCTTAACCACTTCTACTATATCATCTTTCATAATTCCTGCACTGAATTCTGCTGAGTAGATTTCCTTAGTAGCATCTTCTAGTAATTCCTTTTCACTTTGTGACTTAATCCCTCTCTTTATAACTGCATCACGTGCTGGAATGGAGCTATAACCTGGAACTGATATTATTGATCTTGGCTCTAAGAGTTGTGCTATTTTTGATGCTTCTGTGTACTTTCTACTCTTTTTAAGTTCCATAAGAGCAGCATAATCAAAGGGTGCATGAGCAGGTACACTCATTACAATGCCTGTAGCGGTTGATGGATCTACAAAATCTCCTGGTAGAATAGGAATCCATTCACCAGTGATTGGGTTACGTACTTCCATTCCTATTAATTCAGAGCCCTTAATCTTTTCTCTAATTTCTATCCTTATTTGATACTTTAACCTATCTACTGCTTTAAGAGCTAAGATCCATGAATCTCCATCAATATTAGTAACTACGTACTCTTCTTGAGGATTAATCCATATATTTGTCACTCCAAATACGGTCTCCGGTCTTAGAGTTGCTGTTGGAAATGCTATTCCATTTTTATCTCTAAATAGAATTACCGTAAATTCCTCAAGTTCTGGTTCTTTGTCATCTTTGGTGTCATGCATTCCTACAGGCATTGAATGAGCTGGGCACCAACCAACGGGGTGGGTTCCTTGTTCAATATATCCGAGTTCTCGTAATTTTAGGAATTGCCATTCTATAAATTTCTGAAACTCTGGGTCTATTGATGTGAATTCTCTCCTCCAATCTATTGCTAATCCATACCTCTCTAGAGCTTTTTTAGAGACTATATGAAAATATCTAGCTAGAAATTCTGGATTATTCATTTTCTTCATGATTTCCTCAGGAACTCCGTACACCTCCTTGAATAACCATTGTAGGAATTTATCTCCGGAAGCAATGGATTCTGCCATAACTAGTATTGGTGTTCCTGTATAATGGAAGGCCATAGGGAATAGTGCATTATATCCTTGCATTCTTTTGAAGCGTACAAGTACATCAGGTATAACATAAACTCTTCCATGACCTACATGAACAGGGCTATTAGGGTATGGAAAAGCTGCTGTTATGTAGAATTTTGGTCTTGAAGGATCTGCATTAACTTCATAAACCTTGTTTTCTCTCCATATCCTTTGCCACTTATCAGCTATTCTATTTAGCCATTTAGCAAGACTCTCTCTGGATTTAACTCCTTGTGCAACAAAGACTTTCCACCATTTTTGAGCTTTAGCTAACCACAGAAAATAACTCTTTCTCTTTTACAATAATGACATTAAAAATCTTATTAGAAAAGACTATAAGTA
>QMXA01000034.1 GCA_003661905.1 Thermoprotei archaeon
ATAGAAGCCTAACTAATGTTGGATCTATATTTAAGTACTTTGCAATACCTCCACAAACACCACAAACCAAGCTATCAGCTCTACTTCGATAAAGTTTTTCATTAGCTAAACTTAAGATTTAGTTGATTTATTTCTTTTAAAGTTTAAGTAATTCATAGTATAGTTATTTAGCAATCTTCTCACTATGGAGCTTGAAATGAGCAAGGAACGTTGGTAACGCATTTGCCATAAATATCAGCGTATATGCCGAAGGCTCTCATCAGATACTCCGCATTCTTCTGTAGTAAGTCCAACATGCATGTTTCCCCATATGCATCCCAATTGGTTAGAGCAGAAACTTTACATCTCTCTATGCATGTACTGCACTTCTCTTCTCTTTTTGCTAGACATAGTTCTTTGTCAGGTAGTGAATTAGGCTCTATGTATATTTCAGTAATTATAGTCGAGAGTCTTACTGCAGCACCTATTTCTGCTATTATTAGTTTATGCAGGCCGAAAGTTCCGAGACCTGCTACAAAGGCTGCATGTCTATGACTCCACTTAGATCTAAGAAGCTCGTGATCAAACTCATGTGGGGGGTTAATAGCTATACTTCTAAATCCCCTAAATCTAAGTTTATTTGTTAGCTCCTTACCTAATCCCTCTAGAATCTTATTTAGAATTACATAGACCCTAGCCCATAACTTAGATACCCCCGGACTTCTAGCATTATCATCTATGGCCTCTTTAGTGATGGGCACAGCTATTACTATAACTGTCTTGGCTTGAGGCAGAAGCTCTTTAGGATAAGCAATCCAGGGATGTATATTCTTAATAGTTTTAAATAAGTAGTTATTTGTTGATGCAAAACCTACTAAGGGTTTAGTTCTTAATTTAAGTCCTAAATCCTGTAATTTATCACGTATGAATTCCTCTACAAATTCTACTATGAATCTTCTCAAATTCACTTAGTACACCAACATCCTTCTACGTATTTTAAACAATTAACTATTAGAGTTATGAATAGGGAGTAAGGAAATAGTAATGGGGGATATGCTATATCCCTAGTACTATATGGTCTTAAACTACCAGAAATTAAACCTGGAGATTCAATACCAGACATGATAATAAAAGCTGCGGAGAAGCAATGTGGAGGAATAGAGAATGGAGATATAGTTCTGGTTACAAGTAAAATAGTATCTAAAGCTATGAACTTACTGATTAAAGTGGATAAGATTAAGCCCTTGAAGAAAGCAATTGAGTTAGCTAGAAAAGCTGGATGGGATCCCAGAGTAGCTCAAATTCTATTAAATGAGAGTGATTCAGTACTCTTAGCAATACCATTTAAGAAGTTTACTGAGAAAGGAATCATAAAACTCGAAGAAATATCTAAAGACGTGGATAAAGCTAAAGAAGCAGCTCGACTCTATCCAACAATATTCATTACCTTAAGAGATGGACAGTTATGGAGTGATTCAGGACTAGACTTCTCAAATCATCCTCTAGGTATTTGCTCTATTCCGCCAAGAAATCTTGATAAAGTGGCAAGGGATATAGCGCTTAGGATTAAAGAGAAATCAAATAAGGATGTCGCTGTGATTATTTGCGACACAGAACTTTTTCCCTTCGGATCTTTAGATATAGCTAGAGGATCCTATGGAATAATGCCGATATCTAAGTCCTTTGGGGAACTTGATAGGTATGGAAAACCAAAATTTGGAGGTGTGGATCACATAGCACATGAACTTTGTTGTGCAGCAGCATTGCTAATGAGGCAATGTGCCGAGGGAATTCCCGTAGTCATTGTCCGAGGACTTAAATATGAAAAGAGCGAAGAGGGAGTAGCATCATATACCATGAACCTTGATAAGATTAGATACGTACTCATCGAGATTCTCATACATACTATAAGAGTTCTGGGATTCAAATACTTCTTATCTTCAATTTTAAGATTCATCAAGTCTCGATGAAGCCATGCTATAAATTTATAATATTTCACCATAAGTATCTACTGGATGATGAGGCTAGACGACGGTGAGAAATGATCGAAGAACCGGCTCTGAGGGATTATTCGGCAAGTTAATTAGTTACTTATCAAAGCATGTGGATATTCTTGGCAGTATACTTCGCTTCCTACTTACATTACCCCTACCTTTGCCAAGAACCTCTTCAGGTTATAGAGTTAAAACTGCATGGAGAGTATTTAATCCAGCACTTGCCATATCATCCCATTTATTAATAAAAGTCCTAAAGTCAAAGAAAGTTAGTGATACATGTGTTGATGTGGGAACAGGTACAGGTATTCTTGCACTGGAAATGGCAATGCTAGGGAATTATGTAATTGCATGTGATATAAATATTAAAGCAGGGAAAATAGCTGTTATCAATGCTAAAAAATGTAATCTTTATGATAGAATAGATGTTGTTATTGGAGATGGCGTTGAGTTTTTAAGATCTAAATCCGTTAATGTCGTAATTATGAACCCTCCTTACATACCTTGTCATAGAAAGAATTATTTAGATCCCGTGTGTTGTGGTAACAAATGCGAAACTTTAGAGAATCTACTGAAAGAGACTCTCAGAACTCTAAAACCAGAAGGTATTCTTATTTTCACTTTCTCTACTTTTACACCATTAGATTCGGTAATGCCTATAGAGTGCAGTGTGTATCTATTAGCGTATGTAAGGACCTTTATAGACACAATTTACGTAGCTCAATTATCTAAATCTAAAAAATCCACTATACTAAATACTACATATGGAGATCCTATGAAGACAGTTGCACGTACTGATAAATGATGAACCTCCACCGTTTCTGAGGTTATAACCTTATTAAAATACTAGATAACTATAGCTAGCTTCTCTGGGGATACTAGGTGTCTACTTCGAAATTCACTAATCCCAAAGAGAGATTAAGAACCTATCTAGAAAATCTAAAGAAGGTTATAAAGGAGGCTTTAGAGAATTTTAGAGGTGAAGAGAAAGCTAAGGATATTCTTAATCTAGCAAAGACCTATGTAGAGGATACTGAGTATTTCTACAATAAGGAAGACTATGTAACGGGCTTGGTAACAGCTGCATATGCTGAGGGCTTACTCGATGCACTTAGAATTCTTGGATATACAGACTTTAAATGGCTAAAGAGACCTAGAATAAGAAGTGTAGTAGTTGCAGGTACTTTTGATCTTCTCCATCCAGGCCATATAAAATTCCTAGAATTTGCTTCACAATATGGTAAGGTAACAGTTATTATTGCTAGGGATGAGAATGTCGAGAAATTCAAGAATAAAAAACCCATATTGAATGAAAAGGAAAGACTTAGTATTGTTTCAGCCATAAAGTATGTCCACGAAGCTATATTAGGAAGAAAAGAAGATATATTCTCAATTCTAACAGAGCTTAAACCTGATATAATAGTGCTAGGTCCTGACCAACCAATAGATGAAAATGAATTGAAGAATTATCTTAAGACCCAAGGTATAAGAGCTGAAGTAATTAGAATGTCTAATAGACTCGCTTCTTACTCTACATCTGAAATAATAAGGAGAGTTACTTCTAGGTACTGCAATAAATAGCGAAAGTCACTTCAGAGCCATTTAGTAATCCAAGAAGTTCTCTAAGGTTCTTTGCAGCTATGATCTCGATGATGTTTAGGTTGTGGTGTGATAATAAGGGTCTTATTACTAAACATTGTTCATCATCTATCTTACCAAACCAAACTATAAGACCTCCATACATTTCTGAATACGATTTCAAAGTTTCCAATCTCAGTGAAGGAGGGCATAGAGATGATAAAGCTATGTAATCATCAACTGGTTCTAACATACGAATGTTTAGTGTTCCTGGAAAGGGTTCGGTTCTTAACAGTGACCTTAATAGGCTAAAGTAAAATGGCTTCCTCACGTACATAGCTCCTTTACCGCATCCTTCTTGAACTATTCCTTTAATTGTTACTCGTCTGTTATACATAACTCCTAACAATCCTCCTAGAAATTTGATCTGCTAGTCTTATTGGTTCAGGTAATGAGAAGGGGGGTTTAAGAAGCTCTTGTGTTATTCTACGAGCGAAGTCGGGTGTTACTCTATGTCCTACTGTTACATAGAGTTTTCCTCCTCGTGGTGTGCGTATTACATAGCCCACTAATTTATCCTCAATTAAGATCTTGTTTTCACTATTTTCACTCACTATTTTACCATAAAGATAATGCCTTGCAATACCTATTGTTGAAATATTGAGAACTACTCCTATGTGACTTGCTATACCGAGTTTTCTCGGGTGTGCTAATCCATGGCCATTTACCATAACTACATCTGGTTTTATGGAGAGGGATTCAAGAGCAGCTATCATTAAAGCAGCTTCTCGAAAAGCTAGAAGCCCAGGTACGTATGGTATATCTACTTTACCACGTGATGCAGCACAGTCGAGAACTTTATGAGTATTTCTATCTATGGCAACTGCTACTGCTACTCCAAAATCTTTACCTCTATAGGAAACATCAAGTCCTGCAACAATTTCTACATTAGTAGGGTTAGGACCTATGCGTACTAATTCAGATAGCTTTCTTTGAAGCTTCAAAGCTCTTGAGTGAATAAACAATGTAAACCCTTAGCTTACAATCTATAACTACGTTCTTCAGCTCCGCTAGGTTTTATTAACACTATGTCTATTCCATCTCCTGAAGTAGCATCTCTTGAGATTGCAGCTTTTATAGCTTTAATAACTAAGTCCGTGGCTTTCTCTATATTCATCTCCTTATTATATCCACTCTCAATAATACCTATAGCTATCGGAGCTCCCGTACCTATGGCCGCATAATTATCTTCTAATACTGAACCTACAGGGTCTATTACGTATAGGTGTGGCCCTGTCTCATCTATTCCTCCGAATAATAATTCTGATAGGAAAGGTAGGTGTTTATATGAGTACATTATTGTAGCTAATAGTTTAGCTGCAGCATAGACTGAGATTTTACTAGATAACGATAACTCGTAGTATCTAACTTCAGCAGCTAGTATCCTGGTAAGAGTCTGCATATCAGCAAATAATCCTGCAGCTGCTATTGCTAATCGATCCGTTATTTTGAAGACTTTCTTTCCAACTCTGCTCATTACGTATCCTCCGTAGCTAACTCTTTTCTCAGCACCTAGAACAACACCATCCTTTATTTTAACGCCGACGGCCGTTGCACCAGTACCTAATCTCCCATAGCCCAAGCGCGACACCAGGGCTAACTATGACTGAAGTTTAATAAGGATTATTCAACCTAAATTAAGTAGATGTGATCTATATGGGAAGGAAAACAGAGATTAGAGAGGTATTGAGCAGGATAATCTGGAGTGGTAATGATGTAAGACGCTACGAACTCGTCATAAGAAATGGAAAAGGTACGAGAAACATAAAGTTGGAATCAGTTAGTAGAATTTTAAGTGATAGACTCATAGTAGGTACTGAGGAATCAGCTAAGGTTATTCCTCTTCACAGAATAATCAGTATATTGAGGAATGGAGAGGTAGTATGGCAGAGAAGTTCTGCATAAGTGATGAAGCTAAAAAGTTCTACATACCAACATATGAATCCTTGAGAAAATTAGCGTTAAAAATATACGTTGAACCTACTAAAGTTCCTAAATCCATATATAAGCAAGGTAAGGAAAGAATAAGTATCATGAGATACTTGATTAAATGTGAAAGAATTTACTCATTGTTAGCAGGAAACCTTGGAAGAGTAGCTAGACTACCCAAAACTAATACTATGCCTAAATTCTATGCGGAGATCATTAGGCTAAGTGTAGGTGATTACTACGACGAAACTATAGCTAAAGCAGTAAAGAGTGTGAAAATACTAACGAAATTATGGCGTGAGTATAGAAAAATAATACTGGCATCAAGTACTAAATATGAAGCTAAAAGATATGCACAAGAATTTGTTGGTAGAGCTCTATCGGTAACTAAGAGAGCACTTAGATATGCTAATAGAGCTAGCGAAGCTATCAAGCTTCTTAAAGAATCTCCATGCATAGATGAATCACTACCCATAATAATCGTAGCTGGTATGCCTCAAGTTGGGAAGTCAACATTAGTTAGTAAAGTCTCAACAGCTAAACCAGAGATCTCACCATTTCCTTTTACAACTAAGAAAGTAATACTTGGCCATGGGACAATAAATACAACATATTACCAAGTCATAGATACTCCAGGAATACTTGATAGACCATTTAATGAAATGAATCAAATAGAGAGAAAGGCTATTGCAGTACTTAGAAGTTTAAGTGCTCCAATAATATTTCTAATAGATCCTACATCAGATAGTTACTATGCTTTAGATTCTCAGATTGCTGTGCTTAAGGATGTAATGACAATAAGGGATATAAGGTACATCTTGCCAACAATTAATAAAATGGATAAAGCTCATGAAAACGAGTTAAGGAAAGCTAAGAATACTATAAAGAGTCTAGGTTTTCAAGAAGTTTTCATAATAAGTGCATTGAAGAGTGTTGGTGTTTGGAATCTGATTAGAAAAGCTATTGAATTATCTTTTGAAATGAGGAAATTTACTTAGTTTTCAATCCTATACCCTCAACAGTTAATTTAAAGGGTTTCTCTAGACCGCCATTGATAACGTTAAGCTTGGCTTTAGTCATTATCTTTGCAAGTTCTATCATGGTATATGCATGCATTGTCATTGCAGTGACTGTAATTTCGCTTCTACCGTTAGCAAGGACTAGGTAAGGAATTATTATATCGCCCATATGTTTATCAAGACACATACCAGCATCTAATTCAGTTATTAATTTATTAGCTGCTTCTTCACCTACAACTTCTGCAGGTTTTCCTCGAGCTCCAAGAGCATCAGATCCTAGGATTGAGTATTCAGTAATAGCCCAGAGAGCTATTCCACTACCAGGACCTAGATGAGGATCCTTACCCGGTTCATAGTACTCAATACTTATTTCTATAGGTGTGTCGATACCATGCTCTTTAAGCCTAGCTTTTGCAGCTCTAGCTTGTCTCTCAGCTACATGCTTAGGTAATCTAACTGCATGTGAATGCCCCTGAATTTTGATCACTTTACCTCTTTCTACCAATCTAAGAGGTTTAAGTTCCCTGGGAGGCTCAGATGTGCGTACTCTAACAATACCTCCTCCTCTTGGGTAATGACCTCTTCTTATAAGTCTTACTTCAACTTTAAATCCGAGCTTATTCAGGAATGGCAGTACTACGAATTTCATGTAGTCAATTGTAGGACTCCAGGGTACATCAGTGCCCCCTATTATTTCGAGCTCAACAGGCTCGGGCATGAAGGCTAGTACTGGGAGAACGCATTGGAGAACGAGTGTTACTGATCCTGCTGTTCCAACGTCAAATCTATATCTACCAGGGTAAAATCCTCTAGGTTCAAAGTAAAGAGCTGTGGATCCTAAGTAATTACCATCTACTTTAGCTTTAGTTAATTGTGCCACTATTCTAACAGCAGTTAAGTGTTGTCTTTGCAAACCCGGATTCTTTCTCTTGGCCCTTATGTTAATAACTTTAACAGGTTTTTGAAGAACTGCTGAAAGGGCAATAGCTGTTCTCAGAATTTGGCCTCCACCTTCGCCCATACTCCCATCGATTATTAAGGTCATGATTAATCCCTACCACTTACCTCTCTCAATCTTTCTAGCCCCTTAATTTCATCTATTATCATCACTACTGAGGGAGGTACTAATTTCTTCCATTCATCATTTCCTTCAAGCATATACCTTCTAATTCTTGTTGAACTATACATGGCTCTATCATAGGGTGGGGGTATAAGAACTTCATAGCCGGCTTCTTTGAAGAGTCTAATTACTAATGGATTTCTAGCTATTCCATACCTGAATTTCGGTACATATAGTGCTACGTAGTTAACCCATACAGCATTGAGTAATATGTCTGGTACTGGAACTATATATACTCTATCCAGATCTATATTAGCATCTTTTAGAGCAGCTTTGATCATAACTATGCGTTCACCCGCTGTGAATGGATTGATTATTGTATGACTCTCTTGAGCACTTCCAATAACTATTATTAGTTCCTCGACTTTTTCTAATGCCCATTTAATAACCTCTATATGGCCCCAATGTATTGGTTGAAATCTACCTGGATAAACACCTCTAATTACATCTCTATACATAGATCTTCACCTTCTTTCACTTTGAGATTTTGTGAG
>QMXA01000035.1 GCA_003661905.1 Thermoprotei archaeon
GAATTTATAGAAATTAGAAAATCTATTAGAAAAACAACACCTAACATAATTGCTCTAATTAACGAGATAGAGAATCTCATATCAGAAGCTAAGAGTTTAATACCAAAAGCAGAAGTAGAATTGCATCTTCAACGCTATGATAACGTCAAGAAATTAATTAATGAGATCGAGAGTATATTGGCGGAAATTAATGAAAAGTTAGAAGAGTTGAAAGAAGATATGTAATTTGTTTTGTTTAAGTTATATATCTTTACACTTTTACCTAATTAGTTCTTTGAAGTATTCCGTCCTTATTCTAGGATTAAATATTTCATTGATAACATATGTAAATAAGATCATGCCTATTTGAAGACCGGATATCATTACTAAGGAATCCATGATTGCATAAACCGTGCTTGGATTAAAGAAAGCTCCATGAATATATATGTAGTGTAGAGTTCTACCTGGTTTACAGCAACTTGTGCAGTTTTAGGTATTGGTATACCTAGAAAGTAAAGCCTTATCACGATATATATTGCATCTATAGCTGAATATATGAAGTTTATAGCTGAGAAAGGCTTTTACATAGTAGGAATAGATATTTCATGATCAATGATTCCCCCGCTAAGAAGGGATTTGAATGAAAAAGACCATTCCTGTATTTAGATCTTATTCAAGCTGATATGCTCTACATAACTTCACATAATAACTCAGTATAGAGTTTCATGTTCATAGCTTCAATACATCATATACCTTTAGGTCTATGTAATTACATTCTAAGGAAAGGTTATAAATGCCTTAAAAGGCTAGATCTTTAGATTACTGTATGGTCGTTAATTCAAATCATATTCCTACCCTTAATATTGTGGAACATTTCTTTGATACATCAATGTACTTGCATTTATCGTAGATTCTATTTACAATGCTATGATCAATTATATCGACATGCAGAGTATTGCGCAATTCATAGACTATACCTAGAGTTTTATTCATTGCTTATGCTTGTATTTTTGTTCTGAAGGTTTTGGTAAATCTATGATTTCTCATATTCCTTTACTATGTTGTTGCATAGATTAGTGAATAATTTTTCACCTACAGAGTATTACATGTCGATGTAGCTAATTAGGATATTGTACTTCGCCTTTCAAGTATCAAACGAGCTTCTTGAGGAATATTACACGGTATCTTCTCCATAATACATCTAAGCTGCTATGATCTCCTGAAAACTCTGTATGTATATCCTAGCTCAGTAAGATCATAGTAATGTTTATCAATAGTCTCCTATCGAAAGACTGCTGAAGATTCTAAAAGGCTATTGAAAGCTTAAGAATATAGGATATAGATTATAACGTATTCATATAAAAGTGATAGGTGATGAGAATACCTGTATCTGAGAGCTGGAACCTTGAGATCTATGATAGTCCTATATTACTATCTTATTTGTTATCAGCATCCTATACCTTCATCATGAACTATATGTACTTTATTGAATTGAGAGACAAGATTCATTACTTCATAACTAGGTGTAACAATTACAATATCATTTACTCTAGAAGCGTTACTTAAAGCCCTAAGTACGTCATTTAACATAGCCCTCTTAAGATCTTTAATAGGTACTATAGCAATTAGGTTCACTTATCCTACCTCTAAAGTCTTCTATCTCAAGATAATTCCTTATATTTAGCTACTTAATCTTGTAATTTAATGCTCGATAGAGAGATGTAGTGGAGTTCTTGCGGGTACTTTAAAGGTTTTTAAAGAAAGTACTTATACTACAACATTAACAAAATGCTTTGTGATATAGTCGTGAAGTGTTTGGAGTACGGGATTGAATTAGCTAAAATAGTTTGTGAAGAACTTCAGAATAGAGCTTGTGATTGTATATTACTATCTGGTGGTATTGATACTTCTTTTGTTACTTCATCATACGTTACTGCTAAAAGAGATTTAAGGGTAATTACAGTAGCTTATGATGCTATATCTCCTGATTTGGAGTACGCAGTTTATGTAGGTAAATCCTTAAGGCTAAAGCATTTAATTCACTATCCTTCATTAAATGAAATAGTAACTTGTGAGGAAATAGTCTTAAGGACTATGAAAACTATGGATCCAATAGAAGTAGCTTGTGATATACCTGCTTGTATAGGTCTACTCCAAGCAGAGAAACTTAAGTGTACCCATGTAGCTACAGGTGATGGTGGTGATGAGCTATTCTTTGGATATAGTTTCTTACTTAATAAAACTCATGAAGAGCTTAGTGAATGGCTTAATAAAATGCTTGCTAAAGGATTATTCCCATCAGAGAGACTTGGAAAAACACTAAATATACCAGTAACAGCAGCATTATTTATACCAAAAGTTAAGGAATTCTCTAAGAAAGTCCCTGTTGAATGTAAAATAGGTTTCTTTAAGAATAAAGTATGGGGTAAATTACTACTTCGTTTATATCTAGACTATAGAGGTCTAGAAAAAGTTGCATGGAGGGAGAAAGTACCTATAATTATAGGTTCGGGTTTTGAAAAGATATTAAATGTTTGGAAAGGGAAAGTTACATTTGAAGAAGCTTTAAAGTTACATAGAGATTATGGTATAAACTTTCCATCATATCCACATGTATATCTATTTAAGAAATTACTTGAATATAATATTGAAATACCCCCAGTATGTAAGGAGGAGGATAAGCGCTGTCCTATATGTGGAAGATGTATGCAAAATGGATTCTGTAGTTTCTGTGGTACAAGTATTGATAAGAAAGGTATTATAATACATTATTCTGATGAATTAAAGGAGAAACTCTTAGGAAGGTGAACGAATATGCGAATTGCCCTATTTTCAGGTGGTAAAGAGTCTTACTACGCATCAATTATTGGGGGTCCTATTGATGCATACGTAATGTTTATTTATGAATTTCCAGAACCTTCGCCACACATAATCAACGTGGGTTTAAGTGTAGTGACAGGTATACTAACGGGAAAACCTGTATTTGTAAAGAGGCTTACTAAAGGAAAGGAATTCGATGAAAGTGTTGAATTCCTAAAGGGGTTGAGTGTTACTTCTATTACCGCAGGTGATGTAGATGTTGAAGAGCATTTAAAATATATGGAACGTCTTGCAAAAGAAGTTGGTGCTGAGTTAAAGGAGCCTCTATGGGGTATGAATTCTGAAGAAGTATTAATTAAGGAGGTTGAATATGGTATTGAAGCATTAATTACTGGTATAGTAAGGAATTTAAGTAATTACTTAGGATTCATAATTAATAAAGAAAATTATGAGACGATACTTTCAGTGCTTAAGCAAAATAATTGTGATGCTATTGGGGAAAGAGGGGAGTATCATACATTAGTCTTGAATTCACCTAATCATATTAAACGTCTAGAGTATGAAGTAGTAGGACAATTATTAACTTCAAGAAGTGCAATTCTTAAACTTACATTACGTTAATTAATATAAGAAATAATGTATTTTGTATTTGCTATTTTATTTTAGTATATTCTTTAGCTATAGTGAGTACTTTATTGACTACATCTTCGATTCTCCTTGCATATTTGGCTGAGATTGCCATAGCTATTACTGGAGTACCTTTATCCTTCTTTTCCTTTATCTTCTCTCTAACATTCTTAGTATTTAATGTGGGACCAATACTGTTTATAGGATTACTTGGACCTAATACTATAAGATCTGCTTTATCTATTGCTTTAAGTACTTCTGTTGTTGCTCTTGCATTTTCAATACCCGGAAATCTAATGCCATATACTTTAGGCTTAAATCCATACTTAACTAGGTGTTCTTGAATATGAAGTGCACCTATATCAGTTAAAAATAAGTCTCCACATGATCATCACTCATAGGAAGTACTGTTGCTTTAACTTTAAGTTTATTAGATAGGTATTTAGATACTTCAGTTAAGGTGTACTCCTTCTTGAGTAAGTAAGTTCTAAATATGTGAATAGCTAGTTATGTTGTTTTATTTTTATAAATGTAGGATATCACTTCATCATCAGATATATCATACCATATCATGTAGGCGTCAGCTACAGCAAACCCTAAAAGCCCGAGCCTAACATTAGATACTACAAGTTTATCAACGATATCATGTAGTAATTTGATACTTGAGAGTGAGGCAGTAGGTGATGCTACATACACCTTCTTTACCAGCTTTCTTTTAACAAATTTTACAGCTGCTAACATGGTATAACCGAAGCTAAACCATCGTCAATAAGTAATACATTTCTATCCTTAAGGTGATCATATGATCTATTTCTTCGGAATAACCTTCCCTAGTATCTTTCGTTGTTAAGTCTTGTTTATGGAAAAGTTTATCTATATGCTCCCTTAAGCACCATTCGGTAAATTTTCAGAAGCCTTCATCTCCTTTGAGTCCATAGTTCCTTATCTTAGAAACTACTATGCTAGCTTGGTCTCGTTCAACAGCAATACCCCTGTATAACTCTAAGTACACTATCTCACCATACTCAACTCTAGATTTAAGGGATAATGGTTATAACATTTCTCCGTGAAAGTGATAATTGATGAAAACACCTATACTTAGAGGTTTGGGACCATGAAATTTATGGTAGACCTGTATCATTATTTGTCATCAGCACCAGAAACCAACATCATCTTTTCAGCTCACGGCTTTCTCATCACCAATGGATTCATACCTCATTCACTAATAATCTAATATTAAATTTCTTAAATATATACATTAAATTATCCAAGAATAAGACAAGTAGTCTATAGACTAATGTGTCTTTCGTCTCAAAACTTTTCAACTCTCTACCGAATTAGTATATGGTGTTCACTATGGCACTATTTACACCACTACTAAGACAAATAAGGAAACCAAAATTAAGGAAGTATCTAAAGAGAAGGAAAAGAAGAACTCTAGTAATAGAGGAGATAGAATATCCTATGCATCTATACGAAGAGCTATTAATTGATGAAATAGATAGAGAATGCTACATATTAATAGAGCTTGGAGTTCCAGCCTCGTAGTACATTCCTCTATACTAAATGTAATTTATGAATAAATTCCTACTATACTATTCTAAACATCTTAGATCTACAGATTTATAAAGCGGAAAATATTAAAGACCTGTAATTAGGAATCAATAAATAGCAAGCCGCCGGTAGCTCAGCGGCAGAGCGCCCGGCTGTAGTGAGGAGGGCGCATAGATACCGGGTGGTCGGGGGTTCAAGTCCCCCCCGGCGGACTATTTCTTAAATCACCTCTGGAATTGAGAGCACAATATAATTAGCAATGTTCATTTATGGCTAATACTTTCTCTGAACTCCTTTAACTCTTGAATAAGTCTTTTCCTTGTCTTTATATCAGTTATCATGGTTCTAAGATCCTCAGTTAGTCTTTTAGCTACATCAGCTTTATGTCTAATACCGGGTATTAGGGCCTCTGGATAATCTAATGACTTTAGAACTACATGAATGGAGTCCATTACTTTGAGAATTTCTTCTGCTTTATCTATTCTCCATTCACCCAAGTACTCAATTGCTTTTCGCCTGAGCTCACCTACAACATCGCCTAGACCTTGTAGATATGGTATAGGAGGTATTTTCAGATCTTGATGTGTAGGTATTTCCATATTTTGAATTATTGCAATGAATATACTAGCCTCTGCAAATTCTGAAAGAGCATTTGCTAAGAAACCGGAGTAAAGGAGTTCTGGATGATTACTGAGTTTATTTACAACTTCTTTGACTATTTGTTCAGTTACTTTAAGAATTTCCATAGCCTTGTTGATGTTGTTCGTATGTATATATGTTATAGCATATCCTGAGAGTCTTATTATATCTCTACATTTTCTTATAGCATATTCTCGTAACTCATCCTTTACCTTAATAATTTCGCTAATACTACTTACTACCTTTTCTATACCCTTAATAACTCTGTGAATGGGTCGTTGATGCGGGGCTTCTTCACCAATCCGTTCCGGAATTACAACTCATCCCCAAGAAATACATAAATGGAGAGGTTATAAGTTAGAGAGTTAATATGATACTTCATTAGGTACTCTTGAATTATCTGGACTAAGAAAATTACTGAGAGTAACTAAAATTATATACACATATAGAGATGATCTTCGGAGTGGTGGAATTGAGCATGTACTTCAAGCCTAGAATAGAGGAGAAGCGCTGGAGAATATCTAATGAACTTAAGCTTATAGAGCTATGGTCTAAAGAGAAAATGCATGAATTTCGATTAGATCCTTCTAAACCCACATTGATAATAGATACTCCCCCTCCATATGCTTCAGGACCTTGGCATGTTGGTGGTGCTGCACATTATGTACAGATAGATATGATTGGAAGATACTTCAGGATGAGAGGCTATAATGTACTACTCCCATTCTATGCAGATAGAAATGGATTACCTGTTGAAGTAACTATTGAAAAGAAATATGGAATTAGTGCTCATGAAATTGCAAAAAGACCTGAAGGAAGAGAGGAATTTTTGAAGCTATGTAAAGAGGAACTTGATGCTGTAGAGAAAGAATTGGTGAAAATATGGACAAGACTTGGGTGCAGTTTTGAATATTGGAGATCTGGTACTGATAGTCCTGAGTATAGAAAGATTACTCAAATGACATTCATTGAACTGTGGAAAAGAGGTCTCATATACGAAGCTGAAAGGCCGGTGATGTGGTGTCCTAGATGTAGAACTGCCCTAGCTGAAGCTGAGTTAGAATATGTTGAGGAACAAGGCTCTTTGTACTACATTAAATTTAAGGTGAAGGAAACAAATGAAGATTTAATAATTGCTACAACAAGGCCTGAATTACTGGCTGCTTGCGGCGCTGTTGCTTATCACCCAGAAGACCAAAGATATAAAAAACTAAGAGGAAAGACCGCAATAGTTCCTCTATACAATATAGAAGTTCCAATAATAGAACATGAAGTAGTGAAACCTGAATTCGGTACAGGTATAATGATGATTTGTAGCTATGGAGATCACGTAGATGTGAGATTATTTAGAGAATTGAGATTAGTGCCTAGAGTTATAATTTCTGAAGATGGGAAAATGTCTAAGGATTCAGGACCTATAGCAGGTTTGACAGTTAAAGAAGCCAGAAGAAGAATTGTAGATATACTTCATGAGAAGGGATACGTGGTTAAGGAAGAGAGAATTCTACACACAACACCTGTTTGCTGGAGATGCAAAACACCTATCGAATTCATACATACTAAGGAATTCTTTCTCAAACAATTAGAATTTAGAGAGAAAGTAAAGGAGTTAGCCGATAAGATGAATTTCTATCCTCCAGAGCATAGAAGAAGACTTATTGATTGGATAAATTCCATAACTATGGACTGGCCTATATCTAGGAGCAGATTCTATGCTACGGAAGTACCTCTTTGGAGATGTAAGAATTGTAATTCCATACTAATACCTGAGCCTGGGAAGTATTATAGACCCTGGAAAGACCCAGCGCCATGGGATAAGTGCCCTAAATGTGGAGCTCCTCAGAACATGCTAATAGGTGAAACTAAGGTCTTTGATACTTGGTTTGATTCGTCAATATCTATTCTCTACGTAGCTGGATTCATGAAGAATGAAGAACTGTTTAAAATGTACCTTGATGGAAGAGCAATAGCTCTAAGGCCTCAAGGAATAGATATAGTGAGAACATGGCTATACTATACAATTCTCAGAGTATATCAACTTTTCAACAAACCAGCATTCACATGGGTTAGATTAACAGGCATGGGCCTTGATGAAAGAGGTGAAGCTATGCATAAGAGTAAAGGAAATGTCATAGATCCAGGACCAGTCGTTGAAAAGTATGGTGCAGATGCTTTTAGGTTTTGGTCTGCTGCATCATCCAAGTTAGGAAGTGATTATAGATACCAAGAACAATTAATTAAAACTGGGGCATTATTTGCAACAAAATTGTGGAATATTGCTAGATTCATATCAGCATTTCCATATGTTGAAGATGGTTATAAGTTAAGACCATTAGATTTAGCAGTATTAGACGAATTGAATAAGACTATTAAAAGAGTCATTACTGCCTATGATGATCTTGATGTCTACACACCCGCACATGAAATATACAAATTTACATGGGATGTATTTGCTGCTCACTATATTGAACTCATTAAAGCACGAGCCTATGGACGAGGTAACTTCTCAGAAGAGGAGCAAAGA
>QMXA01000036.1 GCA_003661905.1 Thermoprotei archaeon
AAATAGGGGTACTCCGTAAGAAGAAGCGGAGGTGCCTGTTCACATGTCATTGTCTAAGGCAATATCTAAGGCAGCTGTTATTGCTATTGTTGTTATAATAATTATAGCTGGTGTTGTTGCAGGTATATTATTAACAAGACCAGCACCAACACCTACAACACCGACTACGCCCACTACTCCGACTACTCCTACAACTCCAACAACACCAACAACCCCAACTACACCCACAACCCCTACTACACCAACCACACCAACTACACCTACCACTCCAACTACGCCCACTACACCAACAACCCCAACTACTCCAACCACACCAACAACTCCGACACCACCATTAGAATCAATGATAGTTGTATCCTTCGCTAATCTACCATATCTAGATCCTCACGTAGCACATGACGAATCAGGAAGAGCATATATACATAACGTTTATGATACACTAGTTAGCATGGAGTACAAGGAAGGAACCGTAAAGATCGTGCCATGGCTAGCTGAAAAATGGGAAGTTTCAGAGGATGGACTTATATGGACATTTTATCTAAGGAAAGGTGTAAAGTTCCATCACTCCGGAAGAGAGGTTACAGCAGAGGATGTAGTGTTCTCAGTAATGAGAATGGTTCTAATGCCTGAAGGTATGGGCTACCTGCTTGTGCCATGGGTAGATCTTAACAAAACTAAGGTTATAGATAAGTACACTCTTCAGATAGGCCTCAAGAAACCTTGTGGAGTCTTCCTATACCTTGCTAGCTACATATACATAGTTGATAGTAAGGAAGTTCAAGAACACATTAAATGTCCAGGGCCTTACGGAAAGTGGTGTGACTTCGGAAAAGGATGGCTCATGGAAGGACACTGGGATGTAGGTTCTGGACCTTATATGCTTGCTGAGTACGTTCCTGGATCACATGTACTACTAGCCAAGAATAAAGATTGGTGGGGAGAATTTGCACCTCATGCTCCAGAGAAAGTAAGAATAGTGGCAATAGTTGATCCAACACCTACACTAACCTTAATGTCAAAGAGAGAGCTAGATATTTCAACTATATGGTTACCTCCAGAAGCGTATGAAGAGCTAGATAAGATTGAGGGCATAGACATAGCTCATCTACATTACTACGGCATGTACTTCCTAATGATGAACACGAGAAAACCACCTCTAGACGATATCCATGTTAGGAAAGCCCTATTCTACCTATTCGACTATAAGACATTCTTAGAAATAATGCCACAGCATAAAGAAGCCAAAGGAGTAGTTCCATCAAACATGATTGGCTTCTGCCCATTCCCAGAACCCGTGGAGTTCAACATAGACAAAGCTCTAGAGGAGTTGAAGAAATCTAAATATTGGGGTGAATTAGATAAATACGAAATAACCATTACCTGGAGGGCTGAAGTACCAGGAGAAGATAGAGTAGGACTATTACTTGCATCTGCAGCGGAGCAAGTAGGCTTGAAGATAAAAGTTGTGAAACTACCATGGCTAACTGTTGTAGAGAGAATGACACATCCAGATACCCCCAACCACATAGAGCCCATGTGGATAACTGCAGATTACCCAGAGGCTATAGGAATGATCTACCTAAGATGGCATTCTAGCTCACAAGGTACAGTTAACCAGAATGAATGGTTTGAGGATCCATTAAAGTCTGAAATTGATAAGAAGATAGAGGATGTCCTTTCAACTATGGACATGGAAGAGAGGCTTAAGAAGGAATGTGAGCTACAGCACTACATATTCAGTCTATATCCATCAGTATTCGCTGGAGACTTCATAGGGTTTAAAGCATATCAATCATACTACCTAGAATGGCCAGCAGCAGAAAAAGGATTCGTAGGAGTCTTCGGCTGGGATGTGGAGTACTGGAAGATGAACCTATACCTAGATAAAAAAGCTGAACTCCTAGGGAAGTAAGATCAACTCTTTTTTCTTCACATCTAAAACCAAATTACTCATTTTATATTTATAAAGTTCAAACACTACTATTTTCATCCATGATTAGTTTAACCAGAGGTTACATATGGGTTCGTGGTAATAATTTATGATCATAGCGGATCTCAGATAGCTTTGAAACTTTGTGTTACTCCTCAGCAACTTCTATTCCTAGTCAATAGTGCATCAAAAAGTCTTTTATTCCGGAATGCATTAAAAATCAGATGAATGAGTCAACCAAGGGGGTGTAAATGCCGAAGAACTATTTGAGCTATTTAAAGAAAATATATAAGAGTGTTATATTTAGAAGAGCAGTATTATCTCTACTATCATTACTAGGACTTTCATTAATTATCTTTACACTGGCTAGAGTTATGCCAGGTGATCCTGCTCGAATGGCATTAGGCCCTAGAGCTCCAGAAGAGGTGGTTCAGAGATATAGAGAGCTACTACACCTTAACGAACCTCTATATCTTCAATACTATTACTGGCTGAGAGATCTATTTCAGGGGAAGTTAGGGATATCATTAGTATCCTTTAGAGAAGTATCTATTGACATAGCTGAATTCCTCCCAGCAACTCTAGAACTTATGATGCTTACGGCAATAATCCAGATAATAGGGACCATTGTATTCGGTACGTTGAGTGGTAGTAGACCTGGCTCAATTATAGATGGTGCACTAAGGGTATTTGCATATATTGGAATATGCATACCTGCTTTCGCATGGGCATTATTCCTGCAATTCATTTTCAGTTATCAGCTTGGGTGGTTCCCCCCTACAGAGAGGATTTCGCCAGGAATAAGTATTCCAAGAGTTACAGGCTTCATGACTATTGATGCATTGATTGCCGGGAACTTCAATGCGTTCGTAGATGCATTATGGCACCTATTCCTACCATCATTAGCATTAGCACTAGGTGCAATGGCGCAAGAGGCACGTATTCTAAGATCTGCAATGGTTGAGAACATAAGTAAGGACTATGTACTCACATTCATGTCCCATGGTCTACCTTATAGGTTAGTATACTTCAAATATGCTCTAAAACCATCTCTAGTCTCGACAATACCTGTTATGGGCTTAGATATAGCTTCGCTAATTGCTAATGCATTTATGGTTGAAATAATATTTAACTGGCCTGGACTCTCAAAATTCGGCATAACAGCAATGTTGAGGAAAGACTTGAATGGAATAGTTGGTGTTGTACTGGTTGCAGGGCTGATATACACAATAACGAACATAATAGTTGATGTAATAATAACTTTAGTAGATCCAAGAATTAGGTATGGAGGTGGTGGAGAGTAATGAGCTCCAAAGACATAGATATAGAGTTCATTCTCAAAAAAGAAAGAGAGATGAAAAGAGAAAGACTCAAGAGAGCTTGGTTTAGATTTAAGAGAAGTAAGTTAGCACTCACAGGTTTATCCATATTTCTTGCATTATTAATAGCAGCAACATTTGCAGACTATGTTGCTCCGTATCCAAAACATGCTGGTACATATGTGAATTTTAAAGAGAGATTTCAACCCCCCAGTTTAAAACATCTCTTCGGAACAGATCATCTTGGAAGAGATATATTTTCAAGGGTTATCTTTGGATTAAGGCTTGCTTTCCTAATGATAGGTATAGTGATAAGTATAGTTCTTCCTACAGGTACAGTACTAGGTCTTATAGCTGGTTATTACAAAGGAAGATGGATTGAGCATATAATTATGAGACTTGCAGATATGTTTGTAGCTCTCCCACCATTAATACTAGCTCTATCCATATGTGCAATACTAGAACCCAACATCGTTAATGCAATGATTGCTGTAACTCTTATGTGGTGGCCTTGGTATACCAGGATGGTTTATTCCATGACCTCAGCTCTTCGTAATGAACCCTATGTCTGGGCTGTTAGAGCTCTTGGAATGAGGGATCTGAGTATAATGTTTAAGGAGATTTTACCAAATATTTTAGGACCTATCTTGACTAAAGCTACATTAGATGCTGCCTGGGTAATACTCATAGGCGCTGCTATAAGTTTTCTTGGACTGGGTGCTCAGCCACCAACACCAGACTTAGGAACTATGGTCTCAGAATACATGACATACTTTCCAAAGAATTGGTGGATGATTCTTGGACCAGTTCTAGGAATAGCAATAATTATTATGGCTTTTAACCTACTTGGTGATGGTCTTCGAGAAGTTTTTGCGGGTGAATAGCCTTGAGTGAAGCAAGCACTCTCCTAAAAGTTGAAGATCTATATGTTAAGTACAGAAGCTATTGGTATACTTACCATGTATTAGACGGAGTTTCAATTCGTATAAAGCCTGGAGAAAAAGTTGGATTAATAGGAGAATCAGGAGCTGGAAAAACTACTCTCCTCAAATCAATACTACGAATATTACCGCCTCAAGGTAGAATAACTAAGGGTAAAATACTATATAAAGACATAAACCTCTTACGATGTAGCAAGGGAACTCTTCTTGAAATTAGGAGAAAGAAAGTTGGGATGATATTCCAAGATCCTCTTGCAGCTTTAAACCCTGTCTTCACAATTAAGGAACAGATGGTAGATATACTTAAATACATCTATAAAGGTTCGAACTATAAAAAATCAGATCTTGAAAATATAGCACTAGAACTTCTCCGCGAAGTAATGTTACCAGATCCGGAGAGAGTTCTTAACTCCTATCCATTCCAACTAAGTGGTGGTATGAGGCAAAGAGTTGTTATAGCTATGGCATTGGCTTCAGCACAAGAGCTCCTACTAGCAGATGAGCCTACAACAAATCTAGACGTCACTATACAGGCACAGATATTAAAGCTGATAAGCAATCTTGTTGAGAAGAGAAGGCTCAGTATGGTACTAGTTTCACATGCACTAGGGATGGTTCGTAGTATGACTAAGAGAATCTATGTGATGTATGGTGGAAATATTGTTGAAGAAGCACCTTCATCTAAGTTATTTAATGAGCCCTTACACCCATATACACAATTACTTATAGAGAATGCACCCAAAATTATTGCTACAAAACTTGGTGAAGGAATAAAGGGCAATCCCCCTGACTATAGATATCCTCCTCCTGGTTGTAGGTTTCATCCAAGATGTCCATATGCAATGGATATATGCAAAAAGGTCAAACCCCTGCTAATAAAAGTAAATAATGATAGGTATGTTGCATGCCATCTCTATGCAGAGAAAGATATGATAAAAAAGCTCGAGGTATGAGATCATGGCCAACACAGATATAGAAAAAGGATCTGAACATCCCATAATGCTTAGATTAAAGAACTTAAAGAAGTACTTTCCAACATCTAGAGGTACTGTGAAAGCTGTTGATGGTATAAGCCTCAACGTGTTTAAGGGAGAGACCCTAGCTCTTGTTGGTGAATCGGGTTCAGGTAAAACCACAACAGCTCATGTAATCTTAGGGAGGTATATCGCTACTGAAGGCTCAGTACTATATAAAAATATTGAGATAGGACATATGCCACTGATTAAAAGACCCCTATGGTTAAGGAGAGAAATCCAGATAGTTTTTCAGGACCCAGCAACATCACTTAATCCCAAGAAGACTGTTAAAGATATTATTGAAGTAGCAATAAAAATACATTATCCAAAACTAAGCAAACTTGATAGAGTCGAAAGGCTCTTAGAATTATTAAGATATGTAGGTTTAACAGAGGATTTCTTATTTAAGCTTCCAGGAGAATTAGGTGGTGGAGAGAAACAATTAGTAGCATTAGCGCGTGCTCTTGCTACAGATCCGAAATTCTTAATACTTGATGAACCGACATCAGCTCTCGATGTATCAGCACAGTCAAAGATTCTAAAAACTCTCTTAAACATTCAGAGAGACAGGAGACTATCATATATATTAATTACTCATGACTTAGCTGTAGTTAGGAATATATCACATAGAGTTGCTGTGATGTATTTAGGTAAGATTGTAGAAAAAGCTCCTACTGAAGAACTTTTCAGCAATCCTTTACATCCCTATACACGAATGTTACTTTCATCTATTCCAACATTAACTGAGGAGGAGAGCAAGCTTCTACCTAAAGGAATCGAATCAACAGGCGAGATTGCGAGTGCAATTAATCCTCCTCCTGGTTGTAGATTTCATCCAAGATGTCCATATGCAATGGATATATGCAAAAAGATGGAGCCTCCAGATATCAATGTATCAAAGGGATCCAAAGTACGCATTGTGAAATGCTGGCTCTATGCAGAAGAAAGCAAAACCAAGTTATGAATACAATTTTTCATCCAAGCCATAATCGTTTTGCTTTTCTAGATTTAATCCATGTATCAATAATTAATTGATTCATAATAGCTGTGAACTAATAATAACTAAACTATGTTCTATCAAAACATATAGAAATAGAATATGAATCGACATTATATAACGTACTTCATTTCAGATCTAAGTCTTCATCTACATCAAGAGTAATCATTCTTATCTAATACATCTTTAGACGATACTATAAAGAAGAAATTTATGAGTTAAGTACTCTATTAACTATGACAAATATGGACACTACAAGGTTCAGAATGGCTAATAAGTTTCGAGTACACAGGAACGTTATTGATATGGCCATATGTAAAGAGAAAGATATGGAAGTAATTATCATGGGCATAAATGTTTGGGTTAATAAACGTTTCAAGCAATTGCTATTCCATTTGTTTTTCTTCAGATAATTTTAATAACTTATTTGAGCAGCTTTTCTCGTGAGAATGATGGGTATTCGAATTCTATTTATAGATCCTATAGGAACCACTGTGTTTGATAAAGATATGAGGAATTATCTAAATGAGTATAAGAGAAAGGATACTGAGATAAGGACTATGTCATTACCTAAAGGACCTAAACACCTTGAATACTATAGCTATTGTGCTTTAGTAATACCTGAAGTGTTGAGAATTGTAAGAAAGGCAGAAAAAGAAAATTTTGATGCAGTAATCATAGGTTGTTTCTATGACCCTGGGTTACATGAGGCAAGAGAAGTAACTAATATGATTGTTACAGCACCCTGTGAATCCTCAGTACTAATAGCCTCAGCTCTGGGCCATAAGTTTTCAATAATTGTTGGGAGAAAGAAATGGATACCTTTAATGATGAGGAATGTCATAAATTATGGTCTTAAAGATAGATTAACATCATTTAAAGCCATAGGATTAGGAGTCTATGACTTTCACAAGGATGAGGAAGAAACTAAACGTAGACTTATCAACGCTGCTCGTGAAGCTATAGCAGAAGGTGCTGAAGTACTTATACTTGGTTGTACAATATTCTTTGGGTTCTATAAAGAACTTCAAAAAATTGTAGGCGTTCCTGTAATTGACCCTGTAATAGCTTCTCTGAAATATGCAGAGCTTCTAGTCGAGGTCAAGAAGATTTCTGGATGGAGCCATAGTAAGGTATATGAGTATGAACCACCACCTGAGAGTGAGATTAAGGCCTGGAAATTAGAGTTATGACATATTTTAGTTTAGTACAGCTAATACCTAAGAACAAACTTTCTTTTTATAGGATCAATAATTTTCTTTATTTCACCTGATCTAATCATGGATGCAATTATGCTTCGAAGCTGTAATCCTTCAATGTATATACCTTTTGATTCTAAACATTCTCTTAATTCGTCGTAAGAGAGTTCTCTACTTCGTAAACATTCAATAATCTCTTTTCTCAAAAAGAGCTCAGTGATCGAGGGCATCATCACACCTCAGTAAAACCCTGCCTACATCACAGCTTTTTCTTTTACTTCTACTCTATCAATTTAATAAACCCGATATTAAGCTATCGGATTCGAGTTATGAGCTTTCGATACTTCAGATAGGCTAATAATAGAATTATTCCTACAGATAACCATGTAAATAAAAAACCAAGTATTAAGGCGACAATGAGCTTATCCCCTAATTCCCTAATCCTTTCTAACCTAAGCAATGCTAAGGCTCTGTGGCATTCATAACTAAGCCATAGATCTATTACACCAAAAGCAATTCCAATACTTCCAATCCCTATAGTTACGGTTATTGAACCCCAAATAATGTTAGAAACACCCACTACAAAAGCAAGTATTTTTGAGATATAGATTAAGTCCTTAATGATAACTAGACCGTGGTTAGCTAGTATCACT
>QMXA01000037.1 GCA_003661905.1 Thermoprotei archaeon
GGGGCTAGCATGATGAGTCCAGCAACTATTAGTAATGTTCCTACGGCTGAGAGTAGTCCACGGATACTTCCCAAAGAGTACACCTCAAGAGAAGGCTAGAACTCAGTGCAGGTCAGCTTCCCCATCACTCGATGTGCCGTAAGTTTCATCACCTTCTTCTTTCTCACCGTTACCAGTAATTAACCTTCTACTCAATTGTGATTTAGATCACATTGGAGGTATTCCATGTTTCCTTGGAGGTCTCTTTATACGTACTTCTCTCTTGTTAATTAATATATCAAGTGCTTTTGCAAGCATAGGTCTTGTTCCACTTGGCTCTATTACTGAATCTACATAACCTCTTGAAGCAGCTACGTATGGATGTGCTATTCTTCCTCTATACTCCTCTGTGAACCTCCTCAACATCTCGGCTCTTTCCTCAGGAGATTTTGCAGCTGAGAGTTCTCTTCTCCAAATTATCTCTGCAGCTCCTTCGGGTCCCATAACCGCTATTTCAGCTGTTGGCCAAGCAATTACGAAATCAGCGCCTAAATGTCTACTGCCCATAGCTATGTAAGCTCCTCCATAGGCTTTTCTAACTATTACAGTTAATTTTGGCACTGTAGCTTCAGAATATGCATACAAAACCTTAGCTCCATGCCTTATTATGCCCCCATGTTCTTGTGCAGTTCCAGGCATGAAGCCTGGGACATCTACGAATGTTAGTATAGGTATATTGAAGGCATCGCAGAACATTACGAATCGAGCTATTTTATCTGATGAATTGATATCTAGTACACCTCCAAGATATCCCGGATTATTCGCAACAATGCCTACTACTCTACCAGCAAGTCTTGCAAATCCGACTATGGCGTTTGGTGCAAAATTGGAGTGTATTTCAAAGAAAGTTCCTTTATCAACAACTCTCGTAATTACTTCATGCATATCATAGGGCTTCATAGGATCACTAGGTATAACAGCATCTAATTCTGGATCTCTTCTTTCAGGATCATCACCTGTATCTACATAGGGTGGCTCTTCCATATTGTTTTGAGGTAAGTAACTCAATAACTTCTTTATAAGCTCAATTGCTTCTCTATCATCGTTTGCTACTAAATGAGCACATCCGCTCTTTATGGAATGAACATCAGCACCTCCTAAACTGAATTCATCAACTTCTTCACCGATTGCTGCTTTCACAACTCTTGGCCCGGTAATGAACATGAAACTAGTTTTTCTAACCATTATTACAAAGTCCATGAGAGCTGGGCTGTAAACGGCTCCTCCAGCACAGGGACCCATAATTGCTGCTATTTGAGGTATTATCCCGGATGCATGAACATTTAGATAAAATATCTCACCATAACCCTTCAAGCTATCAACTCCTTCCTGAATTCTAGCACCTCCAGAGTCATTTAGGAATACGACAGGAGTACCAACTTCTAGTGCTGTCATCAAAGTCTTAGTTATTTTGGCAGCATGCATTTCACCTAGAGAACCACCCATGAATGTGAAGTCTTGAGCTATTACGAAGACTGGTCTTCCGTTTATCTTTGCAAAACCTGTTACAACTCCATCTCCTAAACATATTCTCTTATCCATTCCAAATTCTGTAGCTCTATGTTTTACAAACATGTCAATTTCTACGAAGGACCCTGGATCTACTAATAACTCCAGTCTTTCACGTGCAGTAAGTTTGCCAGCTCTATGCTGCTTCTCAATGCCTTTAGGACCACCGCCTAAGAGAGCCTGTTGTCTAAGTTCTCTCAATTTCTTAATCTCCGACCTAATTTCCACTTCAGAACTACCCATGGATATCGCCTCTCTAATTTACTCAGCTCTAAATATCTCCTTTACTCTCCCTCTCCAAATCCAAAGCAATATAGCAGTTGCTATAATTAGAATAACTGTAGGCAGGAATAATTCAGGAAAACCAATGATTGTAGAGAGCAGTACTAAAATCAAAGGAGGGATTAGTATAATACTATACTTAGTACTATACTTAAAACCAACAAACATTATTAATAAACCTAAGAATCCTAGAGCGAGAATTCCTTTGTAGAATGCCTCTAAACCGATTTGCCTTCTTAATAAGCTGAGGAGCAGAAATACGAAAACCCATAATAATACTAAATGTTTAAGTAATTTAGGCAATTAATTCCCGCTACGTAACTTAAGTAATTCCCCTATAAATGTAGTTAGAAAAGTTCTCCTTCACTACTGCACTCTGGTTTTATAGTGGACAGAGTCTAGCTCTGGATCTTATAGTATCTAGGAACTCAATGTTTGATAAGAGCATTGAGAAACTTGGACATATATCTCCTCTAAGACCGTCAAGGACTAGAGGCTCTTCAACTTCGCCGCTTTCTCTAATTAATATACCTATGTAGAATGGATAGTAGAATGTTGTTAGTGAATATACCTTACCATTGAGAGATTCTATGAGTTCTATGAACTTATTTGCATTAATTCTTATTGGAAGTACAACTGCTTTCTCCTCCTCAATGGGTATTGATGTATGGATTTTTGCATTTAGTCTTTCGACAAATTCTTTTAAATCTAGTGAATGTGCAAACAGTGTATAACGAACTTCAACTAAGTCGCCATATATATCTGCAAGGGATTTTGCTACAAGTATATTTACAAGAATTTTCAGTTTGTCTTTAGGAATATCAAGTGTTCCAGAGAGCTCGCTTATTTCCATAGCCCCATACTCACTTAATTTCCTTAATATCATTAGAGATTCCTCAGGTATATCCATGAAGCTGCCTAGATCTTCTTCTAGAGCTAAGGATTCTCCTCGAGTAATTATTTTGTATCCCTCGATACCATCGAAAACTATGGAGATATTCCTTATAGTGACCTTTTCTTCCTCTATGCGCTTCTCAGCTATTTCTCCCTTTATCATGATCAAAGGTATGTAAGTTAATGAACATGCCTCCAATTTCTTCTTTCTAGCGAGAAGTGACTTACTCTCTCTCTTTAAAATCTCTACGGCTTCATTTATTGATATTAGAGGCTCTATATAGAATTCCTCATATGCTTTTTCAATGGCTTTAGGTTTTAATTCTGCTATTTGTTCCGTACCGAATTTCACGATATCTATATTGAATTTCTTTGCAAGTTCATAAGCTTCAACATCAACCTCCCCTGTTGTTACTATAACTAGTTTATCAAGTGGAAGCTCATCAAGCCATGCTATGTATTTCTCTATATTCTCTAATTTCACATCATTACTATGGATGAGGAATCCTACTCTTAAACTTATGTCAGGAAGTGGATTAGCTTCAGCTAATATGTCAACTACATGCCTTACTCTTTCACCTTCAATAACCTCCTTTCTCCTAACAACAAAGCCTTTCTCACGGAGCTTGGCTATGAGCCATGAAGTTATTTGTTCAATTCTCTGCTCGCGTTCCCCTTCAGTAGATTCAGAGTCCTCATTGATATCATTCATGACTCTGGCCACCCCCGTTGCCATAGTTTATATACCAAGGTCTTTAAGCGTATCTAGTCATGCAAAATTATAAGTTACATTGTAGAACTCTTCGTGTATAGATATTTTAGAAGAGGTGGTGTGATTAGTGTTGAAACAGGTATTATTGCTAATAGTCCTATATAGGATGAAAGAGAGAAAAGACCCATTTCATAACCTATCATAGATGCTGTTAACATAACCTCAGCCCTAGGAGTCATTCCAATACCTATTATTAAGGATTCTTTAGTGCTGAAGCCTCTGAGTTTTGCTACAATACCACATCCGATGATTTTTGAAAGAAGACCACTAGCTACGATAACTAATATAAAAGCTATGTTACGATGTAATTCCAACTGCGTGATTTCTGAGAACTTTACTAAACCACCTGTGTATACGAAGAATAGAGGTGTAAATAGTGCTACAACTGGGTATATTTCCTTGGATAGCTTTTTAGCAAAATAGCGAAAACTAGCTATACCTAGTCCAAGAGCGTATGCTAAGAGAATAGAACTGAGCTTGATATATGCAGCTACATAAGAGAATAGCATAAGAATTGAGAATAGGGTTGTTAGCAATATAGCTTCTGCTCTGAGTTTACTAATCACCCTGAATAATGATTTAGAAATTGCTTGAAATACAAAAGAAACTGCAAGCCAGAATGCGAAGGCTAGTGCAGAGATCTCAATAATTCCCAATATAGATATTCTTCCCTCAGCAATACCTATTAACACGCTTAGAAGAGCTAGACCTATGACATCATCAACAACAGCAGCTCCTATAATTGCCTGAGATTCTCTTCTTCCAAGTTTACTAAGTTCTTCTAAAGTTTTGACAGTTAAGCTAACTGAAGTTGCTGAGAGAGCTACACCAATACCTAGAGCTTCAGTATATCTGAGTCCCAATAACTCAGCACAAAGATAGCCAAAAGCTAAAGAACCTATAACACCACCAACAGCAATTATTCCAGAATCTTTCAGACCCCTCATGAACTCTCGTATAGAGCTTTCAAGTCCAGCATAGAAAAGCATTGTAGTGATCCCGACTATGGCAAAAGCTCTAGTAGCTTCGGACATTTGATAGTTAAAAGCAGAAGCTACTAGACCAACAACTATGTATCCCACTACTCTAGGTAAACCTACTCTAACGAATAACCCCTCCATCAACTTAGCTGAGCTAAGCAAGATCGCTATTTCCAACATCCAAAGACTGCTCATACCGCTATGCATCTTCGAAGCCCGGTATATTCCATAACAGTTAATCGTTAATTAGTATTAAATTTAAATAATGCGGGTCTCATAGAGCTCTAAATAAGAATCCATAAACTTTAAGAATTAATTCATACTCTGTGTTCGAATTGGTAAGGTGCTCTAGAGTGCTTGAACAAGTAATGTTTCAACAGACTACACTGACGAAGCCAAGTTTTAATGAAATGATTTCAGCCGGATTGATAATGGGATTCATAGGTTATTTAGTAACATTCATAGTTCTTGCTATACTCGCAGCTATTATATGGGCAATTTCCAGAGCCGTACTTCCACCTAAATTAGTACCAACTATACCTCATGAGATTATTGCCGCAGCTGTAGCTGCAGTTAAGGCACATATATCATCTAAGAAACCTCGTATCACACCTACACCAAGACCTAAATATTCGAAGTGGAGAAATTTGGGATGGCTCAGATCTGCTAGATTAAGCCACATGGAAACTCTCGAGGAGTACGAAGCTGAGCGGAGGAGGAAGAGAAAATGAGGTGATTTATGATGTCAGTAACCTACAAGGTAAAAATAGGTAAAAAAGAATTCGAAGTGGAGGTAGACGAAGTCGCTCCTAATAAATACAAGGTAAGGATAGATAAATATGAAGTTGAAGTATTAGTGAGGAAAGTTGAAAAAGAAATTCCAAAAGTGGAAAGAAAAACAAAAGAAACTACTAAAAACCTAGCCACTACCTCAAAAACATTAGAAATTCCAAAATCCGCTTCCACAATAACAATACCACGACCTGCAGTTAAGAAAGCTCCAAAAGCGGTAAAGGGTTATGAGATAAAGGCCTCAATACCTGGTAAGGTATTGAGGGTTTTAGTCAAACCCGGTGATAAGATAGATTCTAGAACTGCGATAATAACATTAGAGTCCATGAAAATGGAGCTAGAAATCCATGCAGGTAGAGAAGGTGTAGTGAGAGAAGTTAGAGTAAAGCCTGGTGACACAGTCAATACTGGAGATGTTATAGCGATAATTGAATAGGTGAAATCATGGATCCTATACAAGCTTTTATAGACTTCCTCTTTTCTACAGGTATTGGACAGATATTTCAAGACCCCTTAGCCGGGGCTATACAGGCTTTCTTCCTTGCAATAGGTTTTCTACTCATATACTTAGGACTTAAAGGTATTGAGCCATTATTGATGATAGGTATAGGTCTCGGCATAATCTTAGCAAATATACCTGGCGTACATCTAATGGCTGTACCTAAACCCGGTGAACCTCCTCCAATGCTTTATGCATTAAAGAGCATAATTTTAGATACAGAGATAGGTCCTATACTCATATTCCTAGGTCTTGGTGCTATGACAGATTTCAGACCCCTAATAGCACAACCATACACTCTTCTCTTAGGAGCTGCTGCTCAGTTAGGAGTAGTAGTTGCAATGATAGGTGCTTTATACATAGGAGAAATAGGCACTATTCTAGGATTACCCCTTCCTAGATTTGAACTCCATGAAGCGGCAGCTATAGGAATTATTGGTGGAGCTGATGGACCTACAACAATATATGTAGCAACAAAGATCGCTCCTAGTATAATTGGGCCATTAGCAATAAGTGTCTATAGCTATATGGCAGCTGTCCCTCTTATTCAACCACCTATAATAAGATTATTACCTAAGAGACATAGAGCTATCAAAATGCCTATGCCTAGAGAAGTAAGTAACTTAGAAGCCCTTCTATTCCCAATCCTTCTACTCATAGTATCAGCACTTCTTGTACCTAGTTCAGCACCAATAATAGGGGCATTAGCTTTTGGAAACATTTTGAGAGAATGTGGAATAGTAGAAGTTGTAGAGAGACTAGCTAAAACAGCTGCTAATGAGTTAATGAACATACTCACTATATTAGTTACATTAAGTGTTGGAAGTACTATGTCATATGATTACATAGTAACAATGGTAGGTTCAAGTCCCAGCGCAATAATAGGCTTCTTAGCAAAGACAGCGTTCATATTTATTTGGGGTCTATTGGCGTTTGCTGCATCAACTTTAGGAGGTGTACTTCTTGGAGAAGCACTATATCTCATAACTAAGGGAAGGATAAATCCAATGATAGGAGCTGCTGGTGTTTCTGCTGTTCCTATGTCAGCCCGTGTAGTTCAGCGAGAAGCCACTAGGGTTGATCCATCTAATGTCATAATAATGCAAGCCATGGGTCCCAATGTAGCTGGTGTCATAGGGACTGCTACAGTTGCAGGTATATACATAGATTTTGTACGGAGGTTCTATGGAGCATATGGCTACTATCCCTGGATAGGGTAAGAATAGGGAAACTTTTACAATCCTTGACTCTCTTTAAATAATGGTGAATTCGGAGTGACGCTATCAGAGCTAGTTGTTAGAGGTCTAGTAACTCTTTACACATGGTTAACTCAAATACTAAGAGCTATACTTGAAACAACGTTATTTAAGGCAGAACCTGAATTAGCAGAGCGTTTTAGTGATGCATTTACAATAATGGTAACTCTTACGGCAATATATCTCATACTGACGTTCTTTGGAGGTTTAAAGAAAATTATAAAGATCATTTTATTATTAGGGTGGTTTCTCTTAATAGCTGCGTTGATAATTGCTAAAGTATCTTAGAATAGATAGGTGATGCTTTGGGACTATACCCATTACTTAAGAGAATTGATAGTATAGTAATAGCTCCAATATCACTTGCACTATTATTTTTAATGATACTTAGTGGTTATGCCATGATATGTCCGGAGCCCGTTAGTAAAATAACTCTAAATCTCATAGGGTTTCATAATGCATATATCCTACATAGAACTATAGTACTACCTCTCTGGATTCTGACAATTACCCATTGTGCAATAAATATGAGACCTAGATTAATTAAGATCATTGGGCGAAGAATTGGTGAAACGGTTAACGTAGTAATGGCAATAGTGTTAGTAGCTATAGTAGTGTATCTTAATGTTGTATGTATTAGTGTACCTTGAATTTTCTTTAAATGTCTTGAAGCAATTTCTTACTCTTTTTAGTGAGGATGAAGAACCTTACTTCGCTTCTCATAGGTTTAGGAATTGGACAAAGGAATTTAAAGGAGCATTCATTACAGTTATTACACATAATTCTTACCTCTCTGAGAATTCCTTCACTAATCAAAGTACCAAGTACTAATTCTAAATCACTTTTACTAAGCTCTGGTATGATCTTTTCTAAATCATCGAATCTGAGAATCCTCGTCTTTGTCAGTACTTCAATGATTTTCCTAAATATACTTTCATTATACAATGTTATCATTTTATAATATTGGAACATGATAAATAAATCTGTTTGGTATAACTACATTGAATTGACGTGTGGAATTGCTATGTA
>QMXA01000038.1 GCA_003661905.1 Thermoprotei archaeon
GTGCATGGTCTGTAACATTTCATCCAGGGTACTATGGAGGTGATGTACCTACAAAAGCATATGCAAGAGTTAGGAATTCACTGAAGAAAATAGTTGAAGTAGCTAAAAACGAAGGTATAGATATATGGATTAGACCAGAGCTCATGGGAAGTCTATCAGAATTCGGATCTCTAGAAGAAGTAATTTCACTAAGTAAAGAATTCGAAAACGTACTCCCATGTATAGATTTCGCACATCTACATGCTAGGGCTCGTGGAAAATTCAATACCTATGATGAATTTAAGGATATATTGATATACATAGAGAAGGAGCTAGGAAGAGAAGCTCTAGATAACATGCATATTCACATATCAGGTATAGAATACGGTGATAAAGGAGAAATAAAGCATTTGAATCTGAATCAGTCAGATTTCAATTACAAAGATTTAGCAAAAGCCTTAAAAGAATTCAAGGTTAAGGGAGTATTGATATCTGAATCCCCCAATTTAGAAGAAGACGCATTACTTATGAAAAGAGAGCTAGAATGAAGTACTCTAAAAATTGATAACTCAGTATCTAAGACATGAGAAAATTAAAAAAAGTTTACTTTATTTCCTCCTTATTGCAAGAGCTATCGCTGCTATTGCTAATATTAATGCGACTACTCCTAAGGCTATTGAAATAGTTTGATTAGTGCTAAGTGCCCCGATAGATCCCTCAACGCTCTTCACGCTACTCTCCAAATCAGTAACTTTGCTCTCAATATCACTGATCTTACCTTCAACACCTCCTACTCTACTATCTAAGCTAGATATCGATGTAGATAGACCTGTAACTGTATCAGATAATTTAGTTAACTTATCTCTTAATTCTGACACATCTGTTGATAGACCTTCAACTTCACTACCGATTCCTCTAAGCTCTCCTGCTAATTTTTCGAGATCTTTCTTAGCTGCTTCTTCTATGGAAGTTATGACTTTCTTTAAGCTAATTATGTATTCCAGTTCACCCATGTATCCTGTTGCCCAAAGTATGACGTTTCTTAAGAATCTAGGTCCATCCAATTTCTGTTCATAATATCTGAATGTGACCATGGGTTGATATGCTCCATAAGGTGATTCACCGCTTGCAATAAGTATTGTTCCAGTTTCTCTAATTTCAGCAGCTACTATGGGGAATGAGCCTTTTTCACCAACTTTATAAGCCTTTATCTCAATGGGTCTATCATCTTCAGTATTCTCAACTATTTCTCCATTTGTTGATGTTCTTAGTAGTGTAACTACTTTTCTTCCACTAATAGTCATTTCTCTATCTCTTATGGGTACGAAATTACCTGTAGCAACATCAAAACCAGCTACTACTCCAGGTCCATGTGCAAGTACTTTCTCAGCTCCAAGCCTTATGAACCATAGCTCGTCTGGTGGATCTACAAACGCAACAACTCTATAACCCCTACCTCCGCAGTTATTTACTGAGTCTTCAACCGATACTAATTCGAGCCTTAGTACTGAGTCTAGAGCCTCAAGTTCGGAGTTAATTACTTCCTGTACTAATTTACCGGTACCATAGTCACTATCACCAGCTATCCATAGAGCTACTCCGGGTCTTTTACTCATCCAGTTTTTAATTGCTGTTATCTCATCATCACTGAGAATGCTACTATGTTGTCCTATTATCACCATATCTGCATATAGAGCCCCTAAGCTAATGGAAACTCCACCAGTACCTGTAGCAGCTGCTTCACAGCTTGGGTAAAGTGTCATAGAGTCAAAAGACCCTACTAAAATACCTCTAGCAAGATTACATATCGCGGGATCAAGTGCAGCTGCTGCTTCACTACTATCAACAAGTATGTACCACTCAGCTTCAGGAACTACTTTCATCAATATATCCAATCCTAAAGATCCCTGCCCATGGGAAAGATCCGCAATAACAACAATTCCTGCAACCTTAGCACTAGCAGTAGGAGCTAGAAATACTGTAAGAGCTATCAGAGCAACCAAACCAATTGTTAGAACTATAAATTTCGAATTCATGAAACTCACCTTCACGACTAACTATAACCCATATTAATATAAACCTTGCTCTAACAATCCAGCAATAATTATTAAAGAAACACCATGACTTACTTCAAAGCTCTTGGAACGCAATTTAGATAAAGTCCGCAATATAAAATGTTCAAGGAGGTGGTCATAGATTGGGAAAAGCTATTTCTAAGGTGGTTGCTATTGGTGTTGTTATTGTTGTTGTTATTGCTATTGTTGGTGTTGTAGCTTATTTAGCAACAAGACCAGTACCAACACCTACTACGCCCACTACTCCAACAACTCCAACTACTCCAACAACACCTACCACTCCAACAACGCCCACTACGCCAACAACCCCAACAACCCCCACAACTCCTACAACGCCAACAACCCCAACAACACCAACTACTCCTACTACACCTACAACACCTACTACGCCTACTACTCCAACAACTCCAGTGACTCCTGTTGTGCTAAAGGTATTAACTCGTCATCCTAGTGATATTCTTGTTAAGGCTCGTGAGGCATTTCTAAATAGTGAAATAGCTAAGAAATACAATATTGTTGATGTAGAATTCATTCTCTTAGCTCCAGGTTATTGGAAGAGCTATATTGAGAGTGGTAAGCCTGATGTAGCTTGGGGTGGTGGACCTACATTATTTGACTTCCTATACACTGAGGGATTATTAGCTCCCTTAACATCTGATGTCGTTCTTAGTGTTGTGAAAGATATTCCAGACGTAATTGCTGGTGTATCTATGAAGAGAACAGGCCCCGATGGAAAGATATATTGGGTTGCTGCAGCTATAGCTAGTTTCGGTTTTACAGTAAATCATCAGAGACTTGATGAATATGGACTTGAAGCTCCAAAGAGCTGGATTGACCTAGCATCACCAGACATAGGTAGAACACTTGTTGATTTCGGAGAGCCATCACTTGGAATTGCAGATCCAACAATGAGCACCAGTAACACTAGGATGTATGAAATAATACTACAAAGATACGGCTGGGAGAAAGGTTGGGAAATACTAACATTAATGGCAGCTAATGCAAGAATATATGAAGGTAGTAGTGAGGTTAGAGATGCTGTTATAAGAGGAGAGATAGCTATAGGAATAACAATAGACTTCTATGGATATACAGCGGAGCTTACAAACCCAAGCTGTGAATACATCGCACCAGAAGGTGATACAATAGTTAATGGAGATCCAATAGCACTTCTCAAAACAACACAAAATCCAGAAGCTGCCCAGGCATTTATCGCATGGGTATTAACAGATGGACAAAAAGTATGGTTAGATCCAGACATAAATAGACTTCCAGTAAATCCCAAAGTATTCGAAACTCCTGAAGGTCAGGAGAGAAGCGACTTAAAGAGAGCCTTTGAAAAAGCACTAGAGTTCAGAGCTATGGAATTCAATGATACACTAGCACTCATGTATGAAACGGCAATGCAATATTATTTCAAGGCGTCATTAGTCGATGTTAATGATAAGTTAAAGGAGGTATGGACAACCCTACTCAGCAAATACTTCGCAGGAGAAATAGATGAAGAAACATTCAAATACATCCTAGGAAAACTTGGAGAGACATTAACATTCAAAGATCCAGAAACAGGTAAGGAGGTCAAATTTACACAGGAATATGCTATATCAATAAATAAGAGAATATCTAAGGATGCTGCATACAGAGATAAAATGATATCAATATGGAAAAATGCAGCCATAGAGAAGTATGAAGAGATCCTCAAGGAATTGAGCTGATAGCTATGAGATCAATGAAAATAAATACTTCATTTTTAAAATATTTAGATCCCGTATTAGCTTTTCAATTAATTTTTCCCATAGCTATGCTTATGGTATTTCTAATAGCTCCTCTACTTTCAGTACTTATGGTATCTGTTGAGTACAATCCGGTAAATGTATTTACTGATAAGACATTTGTATCTCCAAAACCTCGGGGTCAATTACTCTTTATTCGAGAAATAAGTTTTAGAGGAGAAGATATTCTTCTACTAAAGTTGCAAGGTATTAGTCTTGGTGCAATTCTCAATTCCATAATTAATGCATCAGTTGTTACTTTATGTGCTACAATTATAGGAGTATTTGTAGCATTCATTCTAGCTAGATATAATTTTCCTGGTAGAAGTGCTCTAAGAATAATTGCAACAATACCCCTACTCTTAACACCCTTCATAAATGCATTTGTAATTAAGAAAATGTTTGATTGGAGAGATGGATTAATATCATGGTTTCTCAATGATGTTCTTCATCTACCTATTAGAATTGGTGTAGAGAGTTTAGCAGGTGTAGCTCTAGCTCAGATAATAACTTTCTTTCCAATAGTGTATCTCAATACTCACGCAGCTATGGTTAATATAGATCCTAGTCTTGAGGAACAAGCAGAGAATCTAGGTGCTAAAGGCTTCAAGCTCTTTAGAACTGTTACACTTCCTCTATCACTTCCTGGAATAGCTGCAGGAGCAGCTTTAGTATTTATATTCTCTCTAGAAGATGTAGCTGGGCCAATAGTATTCAATGAACCTAGACTTATGTCTTATCAAATATTCAGTATGTTTCTTGAAGCAACAACAGGTCAGTTATCACCGGCTGCAGCTACTCTTGCATTAGTTATGCTGATTATAGCTCTCATAGCCTTTATGAGTATTAAGAAATATGTTTCATTAAAGCAATATGCAATGCTCAGCCGTGGAGGTAGGTGGAAACCTAGACTTAAGAAACTTGGTAAGAAAGGTCTTTTATTCATATATCTAGTTTTCTTACCAATGCTACTCTTCTTTGCATTTCCCCAGATAGGAGTATTTATATATGCATTTGCTGAGCAGTGGAGAGGTGCATTACCGGAGGGATTTACATTTAGTCATATGGCAAGTATAGTTAATGACCCAATAGTTTTTAGAGGTCTTATTAATAGTCTTCAATACTCAGGTCTTGCATTGGCGTTGATAATACTTCTCGGAGTTTCAGCATCATATGTAGCATCCAGACTAAGTCATTTACCGGGTATGGATATTTTAGACATGCTTGTTACAATGCCTATAGCATTACCTGGCTTAGTTATAGCTGTAGGATATTTCTTCTTCTTCAAGGATACTCCATTAAGTCCTATAGCTCTAGGACCAGCAATACTCTTACCACTAGCATATAGTGTTAGAAGATTACCATTTACCGCAAGAGCGGTTTTTGCAGGGCTCCAACAATTACATATGGCACTTGAAGAAGCAGCTATGAACTTAGGAGCTTCAAGACTTAGAGTATTAAAGGATGTAGTTCTACCATTAATTGGTCTTAATATATTGAGTGGTGCGTTAATAAGCTTTGTCTATTGTATGAGTGAAGTGAGCGTTAGCATAACTCTAGGAGGTCTTAAAGGTATTGGTGAGCAACATCAAGCACCACTAACATTCGTTATGAAGGATTACATCACAAGAGTTGGAGGACCACACATAGTAGCTGCTCTAGGTGTACTACTCATATCGGTTCAAATAGCAATTATAGTAACTATAAACTATGTTTTGAAACAACGCTATGCATATATAGGGGTGTAAGTGTGGCACGCGTAAAGCTTGAAAGAGTAACTAAGAGATTCGGCACTGTAGTAGCAGTTGATAATGTAACACTTGGAATAGAGGATGGAGAATTATTTACATTCTTAGGCCCTTCAGGTTGTGGTAAAACAACTACACTTAGAGTAATAGCGGGGTTTGAAATACCAGATAATGGGAGGGTATACATAGATAATGATGATGTAACGTTTAAGAAACCATACGAACGTGACTGTGCTATGGTTTTCCAGAACTATGCTCTTTGGCCACACATGACAGTATTTGATAACGTTGCTTATGGACTCAAAGTTAGAAGAAAGAGATTGAAATTAACTGATGAAGAGATAAGAAAAAGAGTTTTAGAAGTTCTAGAGCTTGTAGGACTTAGAGGTTTAGAGAATAGATATCCACTACAATTGTCTGGTGGTCAACAACAAAGAGTTGCATTAGCAAGAGCACTAGTTGTTCAACCAAAAGTACTTCTCCTAGATGAGCCTCTTAGTAATCTCGATGCAAAACTTAGATTAAGAATGCGTGAGGAAATTAAGAAACTACAGAAACAACTGGGAATTACAACTATATATGTTACTCATGACCAAGAAGAAGCTATGAGTATCTCAGATAGAATAGCGATAATGAATAGAGGGAAAGTCTTACAAGTAGGTAAACCAATAGATGTGTATAATAAACCAACTAATCTATTTGTAGCTACATTTATTGGCAGGAGTTCAGCTCTAAGATGTAAGATTATTGAGAAAGAGCCAAGTGGTTATTTAAAAGTAGTAATAGGCAATCAAGTAATTAGAGCCTCACCAGCTCCGAGTAAAACTCTGAGCCCAGGCTCATCAGCTGTTGCAATAATGAAACCTGAAGATGTCAAGTTGGGCATAAATGATAATGTAATTCGTGGAATAGCTAGAATGTCTCTATTCTTAGGACCACATAAACAATTAATTATTTATGTAGCTGATCAAAGACTCACAGCATATATCGACCCTGAAATAGAGATAGAGCCAAATAGTGAAGTAATCCTCAGGATAAGACCAGATGAGATATTAGTGTTCCCCGAAGAAGAATGGGAAGAAGTGAAGTTAGAGGAAATATAAGTAAGTCTTTTAAACATAGATAATTAGCATATGATTGGTGAAATTTTGAAAAGCTACCACTATGCAATTCTTATACTACTCTCATTACTGCTAATAATCCCTATACAAACACAGATACTAAATGTACACGCATATGTAAAGCTACGTATAATAGATCCCCTATACTCCGTTCCAATACCTACAACTCCGGGAGGAGAATTCAATATAACTTTGCAAGCACCATCTCAGAGCATTGTCAGTAGTGTTGTTCTTGAAGCACCTGGAAAGACATGTAATTTAACTATTGTAAGTTCTGAAGCTAAGAATAGTCAGCAAATCATAAAGGTTCATGTACCAACAACTTGTAAGCCCGATCTTTATGACTTAGTTATGTATGTAAAGCTTGGTGAAGCTCAGTATGAGGAGGTCATTAGTCATAACAGTGTATGGATATATGGTCAAGAGCTGAATTCTCTAAAAATTCTTCATATAACAGATGCTCATTTGGATATAGATGCTAGAGGTTATCCCTCCAGCTGGAGATTTGAAACAGGAATACACTTAGCTGAAGTACTGAATGCAACCATAGTTCTGATAACTGGTGATGAAGTAGATTTAGGAAATGATGTGAATGCTCTTAAGAAATTTAGAGAGGCATCTATTAAATCAAGAAAACCCTTATTCATAATTCCTGGAAATCATGATTGGGCTGGTGCAGGTCCGAACTTCCCACGATTATATGGTCTGTACATAGGTCCTAGATACTGGTTTAGGATCCTTGATAAATTCCTTATAATAGGTCTTGATACAGGGTCAGAAGGTTTCATAGATACTGAACAAGTAGAGTTCTTTGAAAATATATGTGCGAAGTACAAGGATAAGGTTAAGATAGTCTTAATGCATCACCCATTCTTTGGTTATGAAGCTTGGGGCTACATCAATGGTTCTTGGAAAGAATTTGACAAGATACAACCACTTCTATATGGTAGTTGGGCAGCTCAACCAAGTATTGCTAGGGAATTCCTAAGAATAGTTGAGGAGTACAATGTGGCTTTAGTTATTTCAGGCCATATACATACTGATAGAGTTGTTATATATAATGGAAAGACGTACTTCATAACGACAGGTACGACTGGAGGACCTGTAAGAGAAGGTGATTTCAGAGAATTCAGGTTCTTAACGATAACCAGTGAGGGTGTAGTAACAAATATAACAGCACCTGGGAAGGACTTATTTAAACCTATGAATGCATTCAATATAGAAAAAATAGTTCTAAAAACATTTGAAAGACCAAATACAACAGCTCTCCTGGTAAGAGTTGAGAAAGGATCTGAAATTAAGCTCAAGAACTCTCTCTTA
>QMXA01000039.1 GCA_003661905.1 Thermoprotei archaeon
GTTTGAATATATTAAGGACATATCAAGTGAGTATGAATTAGGTAAGAAGGTAACTAAGTATACAAGTAGACTATTGAATATACTCTACTCTATAGATGAAGTAGTAAGAAATCACGAACCCCAAGTTTCATTAACTATGATTCAAGAACCTATTTACTGCACCTTACTAAAATTAGTAAATCCAAAACTTGGCACTGGAATATACATTCACTATCCCTTTGAGGAGGAATTATCTAAAGAAAACATAGAAATATTTCTGAATCTCTATAGATTTCCTGGAAGATATGAAGATATGTTTAGATACGTTGATCTACATCTAACAAATTCAAACTACACAGCATCAGCGTTATTTAAGCGCTTCAAAATTGAGAGCAATGTTGTATATCCAGCAGTACCTTGGAGGTATTTCAAAGAGGAATTAGATGTTGAAGAGGAGAGAGAAAATATTATCATTAGTGTTGGAAGGTTTGTACCACTAAAGAGACATGATGTTTTGATAAATTGGTTCAAGAACTATATAAAGCCTAGGGTTAATGATGCTGAATTAGTAATAATAGGTTTACCTGATGTTAGATTCAAGAACTACTATGAGAAATTGATGAAAATGTCCTCTGAAGTAAGTGGTGTTACAATAATTGATAAACCATTAAAACCAGAGGAGATGATCAGATATTATCGCAGAGCCAAAATCTATGTACATTTACGTATTGGTGAACATTTTGGCATGGCACCCGTAGAAGCAATGAGTCAAGGAGCAATTCCCATACTTCCTGAACGGTCAGGCCTTACTGAGCTCATTACACATGGTAAGAGCGGATTTGCATTCCATAGCGATGAAGAAGCAATAAATTACATAATTAAGGTCTTAACCATGCCTAGGAGTAATCTCATAGAAATTAGAAGAAATGCTTATAGAAAGTCATGGTACTTCAATCCAGATAGATTTGCTAAAGAAGTGCTTAATTATCTAAAGATATTGGTATAATTGAATTGTTAGTAACTAACTCGTTTTTATCTTATTTAATTAGGGATAGATACTTCTTCATATCCATTGCCGCTTCTTCAGGTGATACTGGAATTATATACACTCCACCACCTCTCTCAAAACCTCCCCAAGTAGTTAACACTGGTGCTATTTCTATATGCCAATGGTAATTTATGCTGGACAATTCACTAATGGCTTTAGGTGCCATGTGAAACCATAGATTGTAACTTGGATTACCTAGATGTTTATAGAGTATTTCCAATGGCTTCTGAAGTGCATCAGCTAAGTCTATTATTTCTTGATCATCTAAATCTATTAATGAAGGACTATGTCTCTTAGGCAGTATCCATGTTTCATAAGGAGTTCTAGGAGCTCTAGCAACTACTACAATGAAACTTCTATTTTCATAGACTAATCTAGGTGACTTTAATTCTTCCCTAATTAATACGCAGTAGGGGCATGTACCCTTTTCTTTGAAATAGCTGTTTGAGTATAGTATTTCTTCTAATATATAAGGTAATGTAAATGATGTTGCAAATAGTTGCATATGTGGATGTTCTAGACTAGCACCACTTCTAGGTCCGTAATTCTTTATTAATATGATATGATTTATTTGAGGATCTTTAGATATTTCATTTATACGTCTAATAGCAACTTTAAGAACTAAAGCATAATTGTGTACAGATGTTAAATATGGTTCTACATAGTGATCCGGTGTTTCAACTATGACCTCGTGATATCCATAAGTTGGTGGGGGTAGTGCAGTTATTAGAGCTGGGTATTTATTTGGAAATATTCTCACAAACCAATTACTAACACGCTTATTATCCCTATCTCTATAATACTTTATCTCACCATGCTCAATCTTAGCTACAAGTGTCGCTGGTGGTGTCATGAGTTCATTTCCAGGGCAGAAGGGACATGTAGCTCTCTTTCTCTTAATTGCTTCTTCATGAGTGAAATCCTTAGGTCTAAACTTCCTCACTCTAGAAATTATACTAATTCTTGTAGGAACTATGAAATCTCTACGAACTTCAATGTTAGATTTGTTCGGCATCGTATTAAACTAATTAGCGTTATTTATAAGCTTACTTATTATCATAATGTTAGTAACTTCCTCTAATAGATCCAAAGTAAGGATTTGAATTATGATTTATATTAATGAGTTGTTTAATAGTTTAATACAGTCTTAGATTCTTAGCAATTAGTGGTGTTGCTATGGGCTATACTTTGCTTGAATTAGCTGAGGTTATAGAGGTTTTGAGAGAGAAAGGCATTGATGGAGTTATTATTGGAAGTACTGTATTGGCTGTTACTATAGGTGCTAAGGAGTTAGAGGATGATGTTGATCTATTCGTAACTTCATTTAGCCCTACAATTGAGGAGCAGAAAATAAGAGATGTTGCTAAAGAGCTTGGATGGGATTTAGGTAGAACAGGAATTGATACATTGAGCATAATTGCTAGAAAAGGTGATAAAGAAATAGTTATTGAACTCTATGAAAATATCTATGATTTCTACGTTCCTTCCCATGTAATAAATAATGCGAGAAGAGTCAGAATTAGTGGAAGAAGATTGAAATTAATAAGAATTGAGGATTATATACTGCTTAAAGCGAGAAGAGGATCCGAATTCGATCTCGAGGATTTGAGAGTTATGAGATCTATGATAAGTAGTAGAGAATTAAGAATTGATGAGGGTTATCTTAAGAAATCACTTCTTAACTTTCCTGAAGAGGATAGATCACTAATAATATCACGTTTGAGATCTGTTAATTTCAAAATCAGCGTTTAATCCCTATTTTTCTCTTCTTAGGTCTTAAATTCCTACTCTTACATCTTCTACACTTTTCAGCAGATGATGGATTGAGTGCTCCACACTTTCTACATACTTTCTTATTCAATGCTCTTTCCTCAACGATCTTAAGTATTGCTAAATCGTATATCGGCATAGTTAGACCCCTGCAATGCAAAGAGTTTGGAGATATTTAAATATGTATCTCTAAGCTGTATTTTGGTATTGATGCTGATTTAGATTATCTATAGAGAAACTTAACTACATAATATGCTAAGGAATGCTTTTTATTCCGAGATCTCACCCCAACTAGGGTTTTAGGTACGCTGGATAAAGAGTTGGTGGACTGAGTATGAGAATACCACTGGATCATATATGTGTAAAGAGCGGGATACTATGTCCAAGGTGTCAAAGGTTAGTTGATGCTGGTATTGTTTCTCATCTAGATGTTGATCTAATGAGAGCATTACTTGAACTCGAAGAGCTCTCTGGATTTAGAGTACTTAGAAATGCTGAGTATAAAAAGTCTGTTAAAGCTAATGAATTCGTAGTTGTGATAATTGATAGCGGAGGTTTAATTACGAAACCACAGTTAATAAGGCTAAGTAGAGCTCTTTCTGAGAAAATAGGGCTTAAAGTAAGAGTAATAGATAGTACATCATCAGATGTCAAATCATTAGTATTACAAGTAATAGCTCCCGCTAGATTGTTTGGTGTCAACACACTTTGGCTACCTGATGGAACTACGCAATACATAGTGAGAATATCTAGACATGATATAAGACATCTACCGACGAGAAGAGAGGTTTTAGAATCCATACTAACTCAGATGCTTGGTATGCAAGTGAGAATTAAGGCTGAGTAAAGATGAGGACTAGGTATAGAACTCATCTAAGTAGTGAAATAACTCCTGAATTAGATGGCCAAGAAGTAATCATTGCTGGATGGGTTCATGCTAAGAGAGATATTGGAGGTAAAAAATTTGTCTTAGTTAGAGATAAGGATGGATTTATTCAATTAGTCATATCAAAGAAGGAGTCACCACCAGAACTCTTAAGAATATTTCGCGAATTGACATTTGAAAGTGTAATTAGTGTAAGAGGCATTGTGAAGAAAGAGCCTAAAGCAAGACTAGGTGTAGAAATTAAACCCTTAGAGATAAAAATATTGTCGAAAGCGAAAGCACCTTTACCACTAGATGTCTCTGAAAAAGTACCTGCAGATATCGACACAAGACTTCGTGAAAGAGTCTTAGATCTTCGAAGAAGGGAAATGCGAGCTATGATAAAAATCATGGATACAGCCATAGAGACTATCAGGAATTATCTAAGAAAACTAGGTTTTGTAGAAGTATTTACTCCCAAAATCATAGCAGCAGCTACAGAAGGTGGAGCTAATCTCTTTCCAGTAATGTATTTCGGGAAGAAGGCTTACTTAGCTCAAAGTCCACAACTCTACAAAGAGCTCCTAGCAGGAGCTCTTGAAAGAGTATTTGAAATAGGACCAGCTTGGAGAGCTGAGGAAAGTGACACACCATATCACTTAGCTGAGTTTATAAGCATAGATATTGAAGCTGCATTCATGGATTACGAAGATGTTATGAAGGTATTAGAGAGAGTTGTTTATGAGATCCTTAACAATTTAAGAAAGGAAAGGGAGAAAGAGCTTAAGATTCTAGGTCATGAGCTTCCAGAAATATCACTTCCTCTAAGGAGAATAACATATGAAGAAGCTCTAGAAATGTTGAGATCGGAAGGTATAGATGTAAAGTTTGGAGACGATATAGGTACACCAGAGCTTAGAATCCTTAGTAAATGTGTAAAAGATCCTCTGTACTTCATAACTGATTGGCCTAGATCTGCTAAACCATTCTACACAAAGGTTAAGGATTCAGATCCAAGACTTACTGAAAGTTTTGATTTAGTGTATAAATTCTTAGAATTAGCATCGGGTAGTACTAGAATCCATAGGAGAAAAGAACTTGAGGAGAGATTAAAGGAGCAGAATTTGAATCCTAAGGATTTCGAATTCTTCCTCAAGTGGTTTGACTATGGTATGCCTCCTCATGCTGGTTGGGGAATGGGTTTAGCGAGGTTAGGAATAATGCTTACAGGTAAGCAAAATGTTAAGGAACTTACACTATTTCCAAGAGATAGAAAACGTTTAGTACCTTAAGAATTATCATAGATTAAGCGGATCACACTTACATATCTCTCTTAAAACTACAGTTGCATACATACCTTTCTCAAGGGCGAAACTAAGTTTAAGCTCCTTATCCTTTAACTCATATCTTAGGTTATGAATCTTCATAGTTGTTGGTCTCCACGTACCCAAGGCTTTAATGTGTAGTTCGCTTATCTTAAACATGTCAAAATCTATAGCATCAGCATGTAGTAGCTCTTTTATAATTTTACACACATAAGATCTACACCCTCTAAATCTTAGACCAGGAATTGGAGCTAATGTGTAGTCATTTATTTTTCTAAGACCCCCAATATCTTGCTTTAGTGTTCCGAATTCTCTCCATAGTTTTGAAATGAGTTTATTGAATATGTAAGATTGGTAAGCATTTATGAAAAGTCTTAGTAATGCTCTAGGGAGTATCTGCAATGCTTTGAAGGATTTCTTGGTCTCCATGTATTTCTTAAGCACCTTTGCTTCGTATAATAGACCAGCTTTTACAAATAACTCATGAGCTTCTTTTAAGGAACCTTCTTTAAATAAGTACCTAGCTTTCTGTGATATTTGAGTTTCAGTTGGGTAGGGATGTCCTAGAAGGTATTCAAGAGCTAGATCCCATTCCTTTCTTAAAATGAATTTGCCTATGATATGTGTTATAGGTCTCCTAGTTCCAAATCTTTGATATCCAAAGAAAGCAGGGAGTTCTCCTACATTCATTACTTCTTGAATAGCCTCTACTACATTACTACCATCGAGGACTTCAGTAATTATTAGAAATTTATTTCCCCATAAATCACCTATTCTTACGTGCTTGTAATCTTTTCCAATCATTATAAGTTCTATTCTTTCTGTCTTTATAATTTGTGGCGGTTTTTCACAATCAACACTTACTAATTGATATGTTATAGCATCTTTATCCTTGAGGCCTGCATATCCTATTTTATGAGTCCTTAATATTTTCTTAATAATTCTTATAGCTGTTAATGTATCTATACCTTCCTTCTTAAGTACGTAAAGCGTCAATGGGCCTTTAGAGCTTGTGAGCTTTAAATTTTCATTAACCACATAACCTCTATTCGATATTTCAAATACGTAGAAGCCTCTAGGTCTCATAACTCTAAAATATTTTAAAGGCTTAGATCTAGTTACATAGATCTCCATACCAAGTAGAATATCGAGGGGATGTGGTATGAAGATTTTCAAAGTAGTTTCAACTCTCCAGTGATTTTATCTACTAGATAAGTTGGTGCAGGTCCTATGGCTAGAGCTGTTATTGTGCCTGGAGGTAATTCAGTTAATCCTGCATCTTCTATAATAGCATAAGGCAATTTGAGCTCGTCTGCTTTCTTAGCTAATTCTAGTAACTCTGTTAAGTTATTAACTTTAACAACTACTTTCTTCTGACCTTGAATTCTCCATTGAGTGACCCACTCTGGTTTCTCTCTTAGAGCTCTTAATACAGCTTCTACAGCTGCATGTGCTACTTGTACAGCTAACTTTCCCTTACTCATCTTTATATCAGACCTAATGACTATAACTTGCTTAAATTCTTCGACTCCCATAGTTTTCTGAGAAACTCTAGGTTCATTACACCTTATATTTCCTTAGATACCAAACCCAGCAAGGGTCTAAATATGAGTGTTGAACTAGGTAAACCGGCAATAGTTGAGGCATCTACACCACCGATATGTACTAGTTGTAAGAGGATAGTAGGTCCAAGTGATAAGGGAGTGTCATTTCTTTGCCCGAATTGTGGAGCTATACTTATCTGGAGATGTCGTTTCTGTAGAAAAAATGTAATACCATATAGATGTCCAAATTGTGGTTTTGAAGGTCCATGAGGTGATGCATCATGTCCTCTGGAAGTAGTTATGGCCAAGTAGTAGTTGTGATGAAGATATACCCGAAAGGAGTTGAAGTGGATTTGAAAGATATAGTTAATGAGTTCAAGGAGCGTATAGATCAGAAATATAGGATTCTGAAATGGGAAGAAGAATACATAGCATTTGGCTATAAAGCACTACGACTATATGTTCTAGCACCTGAAGAACTTGAAGGTGGAACTGAGGAATTAGAAAATATAGCCAAATCTATAGAAGCTGTTGATAATGTTGATATAGAGCTAGTCTCGAGAGTTATGTTCTAGCTATGTTAAAGTATATTAAGGGCAGGATTCATTTTAATCCTCAATGTAGGATATTGTATAGAGGAAATTTGGGAGTGCTCAATTGGTGAGTCAAGAACCATCAGGCAATACCGAGTCTAAAAAGAGAAAGGAAGTTATGCTAAGAGTAGCTGAAGCCAGAGAACGTGGTACTACAGCTACTCGAGGAGTAGTTAGAATTAGCAAGTACGTAATGAGTCTTCTAGGTATCGAGAAAGGAGATATTGTTGAGATAATAGGTAAGAAGAGAGCTGTTGCAAAAGCAATGCCTTCTCACATAGATGATAATAAGGAAATAATAAGAATGGATGGTGTACTGAGAAGAAATGCCGGAGTCACTATTGGTGAATATGTCATTGTTAGAAAAGCTAGAGCAAATCCAGCTCTTCTAGTTAAATTAGCACCAGCATCACCTGATATATCAGCGGAATCTATAGATCCCTCCTTCATAAATTACATTAGGAAGAAACTCAATAGACATCCATTATTAGAGGGTAACATAGTAGTAGTTCCAGCTCTCAATGAACCTCTGCATTTCGTAGTTCTACAAACAAAACCAGCTGGAATAGTCTACGTAACTCTAGATACACAGATTCAGATTTTAGAAAAGCCCATAGACTATGAGAGAATACCTCATGTAACTTATGATGATATAGGAGGTATGAGAGAAGTTATTGAGAGAATTCGTGAATTAGTTGAACTTCCTCTTAGGTATCCTGAGCTATTTAAGAGACTAGGTATTGAGCCTCCTAAGGGTATTTTGTTGATTGGTCCTCCTGGTGTTGGTAAGACTTTGCTTGCTAAGGCTCTTGCTAATGA
>QMXA01000040.1 GCA_003661905.1 Thermoprotei archaeon
ACTATAGACGAAATTAAGAAAGCTCTAGAAGGAAATCTATGTAGATGTACAGGGTATATAAAAATAATAGAAGCAGTACAATTAGCTGCCAAGAAACTACAGAGATATAGCAGATGAGTTCTTTGGCGATTTAAAATGCCAAGAGTTAGAATAAAGCTTCTAGGAATTATAGCAGATGAGATAGGTATTGATGAATTAGTTATTGATGCTAAAAACCTATTGGAATTACTTAACAAGTTAAGAGTATCACTACCCAAAGCTGAGAAAATATTTGAGGACAACAATTTAAGGTCATTCATAGGTATAGTTCTTAACAATACACATATCAATAGTAAAGACAAGGACTTCACTACCATAGAGCTTAAAGATAATGATGTGGTTGAACTCATTCCTCTAGCTTCAGGTGGGTAATGATCTATTGAGCACAACATTGAATAAACTTAATTCTCTAGCTTTTTAACGATATTCCGGGTACCTAGTTGGTGATAACTTATGTCCATTCCAGGTTATGGCGGTAAAATAGTTAAGATAAACTTAACTACATCCTCTATAACTACTGAAGATATCTCTAGGGATTTAGCAAGATTATTCGTAGGAGGTAAAGGTTTAGGAACGTATTTACTGCTTGAAAACTTAAGGAATTGGAATGTAGATCCACTCTCATCCGATAATGTACTCGTAATAGCAAGTGGACCATTTAACGGAACAATGATACCTCTAGGTATTCGAGCTACATTAGTATTCAAATCACCATTGACGGGAATTTATGGAGAGTCAGTTATTGGAGGAAGTTTTGGAGCTTTCATGAAGTGGGTTGGAGTTGATGCTCTAGTAATTACTGGTAAAGCTGAGAAACCTATGTACATATTCATAGATGATGATAGAATTGAATTGAGAAGTGCAGAGCATATCTGGGGTAAAGGAATTTTCAAAACTGAAGACATACTTCATGAGGAACTCGGAAAGAACATAAGTATCCTAGCAATAGGGCCAGCTGGCGAAAACTTAGTAAGATTCGCAGCTGTTGGTCATGAATACTATAGACAAGCTGGTAGATGTGGTGGAGGTGCCGTTATGGGTTCTAAGAACCTTAAAGCAATTGCTATAAAAACATCAAGAAGAGAAGTCTCATATCATGATGAGGAAAGAGTTAGAGATATAGTTCTAGAGCTTCACAAGAAGATAAAAGAGAACCCCTCAATCCAATCATACGCTGCTCGAGGTACTCCAGGTTTTGTAGAGAAAGCTAATGTATTAGGATTCTTTCCGACTAAGTACTGGTCCAAAGTAAGATTTGAGAAGTTTAAGAATATAATATGGGAGAGTCTTGGAAAATATCGTGTTGGTAAAAGAACATGCTATGGATGTCCGGTAGCTTGTCATCAATACATAGAAATAAATGAACCACCTTATGCTAATGTAAAGGTAACTCTAGAGTACGAAACTATATTTGCACTCGGTGGATTATGTGAAATCGATGATATAAGGGCGATTGCTTATATGAATATGCTCATGGATGATTATGGAATAGATACTATTACAGGAGGTAATGTACTAGCATTTGCCATTGAAGCTTACCAAAGAGGCAAATTAAAATCTGAAAAAGAACTGAAATATAATGATCCGGATTCTATGTGCTGGTTATTAGAGAGAATAGTAAAGCGCGTAGATATCGGTGATTTACTAGCTGAAGGTGTAGCGAAAGCTGCTAATGTTCTAGGATTAAAGGATATAGCTGTACATGTAAAAGGACTTGAACCTCCGGGTTATGATCCTCGAACACTTAAAGGAATGATACTTTCATATGCTGTATCACCTAGAGGGGCATGTCACTTAAGGTTAATGGGGTATCATGCAGATCTAATGGGCTTAGGTGGCGGCAGATTTAGTACAGGAAAAGAGAAAGTTGAAGTTCTAGTTGATCTAGAGAATAGAGGCATATTCTATGACTCATTACCTGTATGTAAATTTGGAAGATTCATATTTGATTGGGATGTAATGAGAGATCTCCTAAATGCAGTTACAGGATTCAATTACGATATAGAGGAATTGAGGACCATAGCAAATAGGATAAGGACTTTAATAAGAGTGTTCAATGTGAAGTTAGGCATTAAGAAAGAAAACGATTACTTACCTCGAAGATTTCTCAAGGAAACAGTAGAGTATGATGGGAAAATGTATAGAGTCACAGAGGAAGAGCTTAACAATATGCTCAACACATACTATGAACTTAGAGGATGGAATTCCAAGGGTATACCCACTGAAGATACATTAAGAAAGCTGGGTATTGATACTCTTCTCAGGAAATGGGGAATCAAATTCTAACTAAAAATATTTTTAATAATTTCTCATGTTGGGAAAACTAAAATAAGTATGCAATTATAAAATTACAAGACAAGTGCTTTTGGTGAGTTCATATGTCGTATCCGTATAAATCAACAGATGATGTTGTAAATAGTCAAAAGAAACATATGTTCCCTTGTACTCCTAAGTACAGACAGCCTGTAGTTATTGTGGAAGGTAAAGGTGCAGTAGTTAAGGATATTGAAGGTAGGGAGTACATAGACCTATTTGCGGGCTATGCTGCTGTGAATGTAGGTCATTGTCATCCCAAGGTTGTTAATGCTATTTTGGAATGGGCTCAGAAAATACATCACACATCATATGATTACTACAATGTTCCATCAGCACTCTTAGCTGAGAAATTAGTTCAAATTCTTCCAATGAAAGGTTCGAAAAGAGTGTTCTTCTGTGTAAGTGGAGCTGAAGCTAATGAGGGAGCTATTAAATTAACACGAAAATACATGCTAAAATTCAAACACAAAGCAGGCCTTGACATTATTACTCTGAGGTATTCATTCCATGGAAGAACTCATTTAACAACAGCGCTTACTGGTCAAACAAAGTATAAAAGAGGTATGGCTGTTTCAATATCAATACCTGGTGTTAAGGTTATACCTACTCCTTACTGCTTTAGATGCCCATTTAAGATGAAATATCCAGAATGTGGGGTATTTTGTGCATATTATTTAGAGGATGTAATTAAGTATGAATCTTCAGGTGATATTGGAGCATTCTTAGTTGAACCTGTTTTAGGTGAAGGAGGCATAATAGTACCTCCCAAGGAGTACTTTAAGATATGTCTAGACATTATTAAGAGCTATGATGGATTATTCATAGCTGATGAGGTTCAATCAGGTTTTGGAAGAACTGGAAAGCTATTTGGTATTGAGAACTTCGAAGTAGAGCCAGATATAGTAACTATGGCTAAGGGTATTACTAGTGGCTTACCACTAGGTGCTATAGGAGCTAAATCCGAAATTGCTGAAGCATTTGAACCAGGAGATCACTCATCAACTTGGGGACCAAATGCTGTTACCTGTGCTGCTGCAGTTGCTGTTATAGATGTATTATTGGAAGAGAAGCTGCATGAAAAAGCTAAGGAACTTGGTGATTACTTCATAAAGGGATTAAATGATTTAGCAAAGAGGCATAAAGTAATTGGTGATGTTAGAGGAATAGGTTTGATGATTGGTGTAGAACTTGTCAAGGATCAGGAAAAGAAAACTCCAGCAACTGAAGAGGCTCTAAAAGTAAGGGAGGAAATGAGAAAACGAGGATTTCTAATTGGAGCAGGTGGGGCATACGGTTGTACATTAAGAATAGAGCCTCCACTAATGATTACGAAAGAGCAAATAGATAGAGCTCTAGAAGCATTAGATGAGGTATTGAAATTAGTTAAATAACTTTTTATTTTTTAACAATGTATTGGAGATGAATAAAATGAAGGAATACAAACTTGAAGAACTTCCAGATGACATTAGAGACTATGTAGCCTTATCTCTCAAAGAGTTAGAGAAAAGAGGTATTAATTTGCAAAGAATAAAATTATTCTTAATGAATTATATACCTATGAGACTTCAAGAAATAATGAGCAGTAGCTTCGAAAACTTAGAGATACTAGAAGCGTTAGTTGTGGGAAATAGACTAGTCTTAATATGCACAGAGAATGAGTATGAAAGTCCCTTCATAGCTATATATACAAAGATCCTGGAACGTCATGAAACTTAGTATTAGTGATTAATTATTCAAGCTCTTTAATATTTGATTACATAATATGTATTGGTGTGTTCTATGATACATGAAGAAGAAGCTATTAAGTCGGGAATTCTCAAAGTAGCTGAGCTCATGGTTATAGCAGCTAAGACTGCTCCAAAAGCTCGTGGACTTGATAATATTAAAACTATAGTTATTGCAGAAAAGGAGGAGTTAAATAAATTAGCTTTGAAAATGGAAGAGCTCGCTAAATACTATGGAGATTTCTTTGCTAGAGATGCCGTGTCTGTGAGAAACTCTGATGCTATTGTTATTATAGGGGCTAAAGTAATTAATTATAACATAGTAACACCTCCAAGATTCAAAACTGATGTGGATATTGTTTTAACACTACTTAATCTAGGTATAGCTATAGGCTCAGCAGTAAAGATAGCATCAATTATGAATGTAGATAATAGAGTTATGTATAGTGTAGGTCTAGCTGCTCAAGAAATGCAATTAATTAAAGCTGATTTTGCTATTGGAATACCTCTTTCAGCTAAGTCTAAGAATATATACTTCGATAGAAAGTGGAAGTGAAGTTTTAAAGAATTCTTCGAAATTCAACTTTTATTCTTTTAATACCCTTCTTTACAGTACTTCTAAAAGTCATTCCACATAACTCAATAGACATGGGTATGGTTTCTTTAAGTGCTTTTTTAGACTCGCTAATTGCTGATATAATTATTCCTTTAACTGAATTGAAGTACCATCTATACATACTTTCTTTATTTAGTAATTCTTTATGTAACTTAAGACCTAGCTTCATTTTCATATTGGAAACTATGATGTGTATAAGGTTTAGTATTGAGAATATAACCACAGCTAGTATTAGGGCTATACTTGCAGCTATTTTTGTTAATCCAAATATGATTATTGAGATTAGAATTGCTGACACTATGCTTACTAATGCTCTTATCAATATGTTTTTAGTGCTATGAATGGCAAGAGATTCTTCAATAATTACTCTCTCTAATTCAGATTCCTCAATATCTAATGGGCATCTCACATAGAGATTATCTCCAAAAATCATCAACAAACATCTAGCTCTACGTCCCCTCACTTTAGTAGGTATATGTAGCTCAACACTGATTCTTTTCAAATTCTCTAATTTGCTATGCAGTTCAGCAACACCATTCATTAACCTAGTAGCAATAGCCTTTCTCACGTTATTCTCCTAACATAATCCTAGGTTACTATGGAATAAAACTATGTTGTAAATGGATCCATATTACATGTCCTACTAGTATTACTAGTAAGACTTATATTACTGAGTTCTTTAGTTTTATATGGTGGAGATATGTCTTCGAAAAATGAGGAGAGAAGACGTAAGGCAATAACAATTAGAGGAATAGACAAGGATCTTTACGATAGAATATTAGTGCTAGCTAGAGAAACTGGTAAAACTGTTGGCGAACTTCTCAATGAGGCTATGAAGCTCTTATTAATTATAGGTCCAGTAGCCTTAAGAGCTACAAGTAGAGTAGCTCAAGGTATAATATCAGCTAGTAGAGCTATTACTGAGGGTGTTGTTGAAGGTTTTCAAGATGTTATTGAAGTTTCAGGTGTTGATGAATTAGTAGTTACCAGGAGTGACTTGGAGCAAGTTGAGAAGCCCTTAGTATTTAAGCTCATTAAAAGACTTGAATTCGCTGATGATATACCTTATGAATTATTCGTATCAAAGGTAAAGGCAATAATTCTCTGCAATGAGGTATTGATACCCAGTACGTATCCTAAATTAAAAGTAGTTAACATATGTAGAATGGTGAGGAGAATTATTACTAAAACCCCTAGTTAGTAATTATTATATACTTAGGGTATCAAGTCTTGAAGCTACATAGAGTCTTAACCAAGTACGTAGATCTTCAGGAGAATTTTGATTTCAGACTCACAGCTTCAGCATATAACTTCTCATGGTTCTTCAATGGCCGTAAATTACTACATATTGTTGACTACAAAGAACCTATAGTAGCTATGATTGAAGAGATCAAGCCCAGGAAACTTAAGATCACATTTTGCTCTACCAAGAAATTAACTAATATTGAGTACTACTTCGAGAAAACAATAGATTCTCTAGGTATTACTGAAGATCTAGATGAATTCTATGAACTATGGAAGAAGGATCCTCTACTCTCCCCTTCACTAAAGCACTTGAAGGGACTACATATTAGATCATCACCATTATGGGTATCGATTATTATAGGTATCTGTCAGCAAAATGCTAGTTTTAAGCAGGGATGGAAAATGCTGTCAATGATATACAAAGTACTTGGCAGGAGAGTTAATGTAGAAGAATGGGGCGTTACATACTTACCTCCATTACCTGAAGACATACTTAAAACTTCATTAGAAACTCTGAAAATTTGTGGCCTTGGCTATAGATCTAATGCTTTACTCTCTGTAGCTAGGGCTTTCACATCAAATATTCTAAATGAGGACAATGTTCATAGATACTCTGAAGACGCTATCTCGAAAATAAGAGGTATTGGTCCTTATACTGCTAGGTTAGCACTTGTACTATCAGCTAGGAGATATGAATTAGCACCTATTGATAGATGGCTTAAGAGAATAGTTAGTGAAGTATACAAAGTGCCACAAAATGAGGCCGAAAAGGAATGGAAAAGACGTTGGCATAGATGGAGTGGTTTAGCAGCAGTATTGACAACTATAGCTCTAGATGCAGAGCCCATATCAACGGCATTGATGAGAATACGCAAAAGAATACTACACCCCATATTGACCAAAGGTAAAATAACTCCGCTAACACTTTGGCAATTCATTTAACTAGAAAGGAAATGGTCTCAAAAGTCTCCCAATTAATTCCTAATAACCTGAAAGCTTTTTAGCAATTCTTTCTAAGCAGTTCAATATCCTTATAATATATTGTTGAAATATATAAGGTAGTCTATGTTTATTTTTATTATGGAGGTAAGATTTTGCCTATATATGATGTTAGATGTAGAGATGTAGCCAGATTGGTCGCATCTGGATTAGTAGATGCTTGGAAAATTAGAGAAAAAATACACAATCTCTATCCAGGATTAAGAACAGGGGGTTCTTGGACTAGAAACGTACTTCTGAAATGGAATCCCTTTGTAGATATAGAAGCAGGTAAAGTTAAACTGACTTCTCTTGGAAAAGCGCTTGTCTCATTGCCCGGTTCCGTGGGTAATCCATTAACAGAAGAGGAAAAAGCATTTATGTTAGGAGTAATGATGCTTGACCCGAGACAACGATTAGTTATTAGTGAACTCATAGCAACGGGGTCTTCAAAAGAGAGAAATAAATGGTTTGTAGCTAGAACAAAAGCATGTCTGAAGGCTTTGGGAACTCTTTAATGATTTACATGTTCAAATAATATATTTTTCTTCTCCTTTCTATACCCTGAAGTGTCTTATAATAACACATTTAGAATAATCTCTGATTCTGAAATGTAAATCTCAAACTTCTCTTTCCAATTCTCTACTCCATATTTTTCTAATAGCTTAGTTATATGCATTAAAAGATCTATTACGTCTTTGAATTCGTTAGTAGTTACCACTTCAACAATTCTTGGAATATCGTTGAGGGACATAGTTTCATGAATACATATCTCTATAAATGAAACTTTGCTTTTCTCTAACCTTACATGTAGCGAAAGCATAATAGACCATCTGAGCTCTTCACTTATCTCCTCAATACCTTCTCCCATTATGTATCTGTAGCATTTATGCATGTATCATCCCTTCTAAGTTTATTAAAATAATAAACAATGATATATAGACTTTATGAACTTCAAGTACTATTTTAAGGATTTGTGTATCTCTGTTAATGGTGCTGTTAATGATTGAGGAGTTAATAGCACT
>QMXA01000041.1 GCA_003661905.1 Thermoprotei archaeon
AGCATATAGAATACAGCCAACAGGTTATTGGAAGACAAATGTAGCTCAAGGAGCTAAAGTTAAAGCTCTAAAACCAGATAAGGAACTCGAGGAATTAGCCATAAAATCAACAGAAGTTCTAGGACTTCACTATTCAGGTGTTGATATTGCAGAGAGTAATGAGGGATACATAGTGTTAGAAGTTAATGCCTCCCCAAATTGGAAAGGATTAATGAAAGCAACAGGAATAAACCCTGCAAAATATATAGCTAAGCATATCATAGAACTTATAAGGAAGTAGCCCTATGATGAATAGCAAACCATGCGCATAAATTGATGCGCGAAGACTCTCGCTCTGAGGGTCAGAAAAGTACTGATGAAACAGATTCTTCTTTAATTGTTCTAAGTACATACAGTGTACGAGTCTCGAGTACTCCAGGAATGGATCCGAGTTTATCTATGAGTTGTGAAAGCTCCTCATTACTTCTAGCCACTACTTTCATAACTATATGAAACTCACCGGTTATTTCATATACGTCAATTGTGTTTGAGAAAACTTTAATCTGCGAAATTGCTTCTCTGTATCTATCTGGACTTAGTTTCAGCATTATTAGAGCTCGAATAGTATAGCCTAATTTAGCTAAGTCAATACTAGCTGTATAGCCTCTAAGCACTCCTATTTTCTCTAATCTACGTATTCTAACATAGATAGAAGCTTCACTAAGACCTAACTCTCTAGCAATTCTACTAAATGGTGTTCTAGCATTAGTTACTAAAATTCGAAGTATTTTACGATCTTTCTCATCGAGTTCAAATCTTTCTCTATGATAACTCATAATCTCACTACTCAAGCATTCTTATATTGAAACCTTGAGATCTAAAACTATTTATAATAATCTTAGCTACATGTACTAAGTCATTCGGATCTAAGCACAGTATCTCTATTCTAAGCACGGCTGTTTGTGGTATGGAGATTTGAGGAGTATAAGGAGCTCTACCAATTGTAGGTAGGACTTTTACTAAGCAATTTCTCTTTACAGCTACAGCTGTTGCTCCTTGAATTAATTTATCTTCACACCCAAGTATGTTGAGAATATTACGTAGCTTAACTATGATTTCCTCAGGTGTTATTCCTAGCGGTTGAGCTTCAAGTATTAATGAAAAACACCTATTCGGCCTTGAATGCAAAGCCAAGGGATTTCAACCTCTTAATAATTCTATTCACAATATCTATACTAGGTACTTCAACTATTAACTCAACTTGCGCATGCCAGGGATCTACAAGAGGTTCAAATCTATTATGATATATCTCAACTATGTTACCCCGTTCCTCAGCTATTATTTGTAGAACTCTACTTAGTGACCCTGGAACATCAGGTATGCTTCCCCTTAGACTAACTATTCTTCCTATGCTTGATAGACCGCGAAGTATTATTCTATATATGGCTGTCAAATCAACATTACCGCCACTAATTATAGTCACAACTTTCTTACCCCTTACATTAATCTTTCCACTTAGTAACGCTGCTAAACCTGCTGCTCCTGCTCCTTCGGCCAATATCTTATTTCGTTCAAGTAATAAGTACATTGCCTGAGCTATTTCATCTTCACTAACAGTTACAATATCATCAACAAGCTCTGATATTATTCTAAATGTTATATCTCCAGGTTTCTTGGTAACTAATCCATCTGCTAATGAGGGTTTTGCCTCAATCTCTACAGGTTTACCAGCTTTTATTGACATTTTCATTTTGGGAGCGTTTTCAGGCTCTACACCAATTATCTTAACAGAGCTTCCTCTGAGCTTCCTAATAACTGTGGCTATTCCAGATGCTAAACCTCCTCCACCTATTTGAACTATGAATACATCTATATCACTGAGTTCTTTTAGAATTTCGAGAGCTATAGTACCTTGACCCGCTATTACATCTAGATCATCAAATGCATGTACGAATTCATAGCCTTTCTCTTCAGCTATTTCTTTTGCTTTTTCATACGCTTCATCATATACTTTACCATAGAGAATAACATCTGCACCATAGCTCTTTGTAGCTTCTATTTTACTTATGGAAGCTGTTTCGGGCATAACTATTATTGAATTAAGACCAAAAACTGATGCTGCATAGGCTACTCCTTGAGCATGGTTACCTGCTGATGCTGCGATAACACCTCTAGACTTACTGCTTTGAGCAATTTTGTACACCTTATACAAAGCACCACGAACTTTAAACGCACCTGTTTTTTGTAGATTCTCATATTTTAAATAAATAATGCCTCCTGTCATTCGAGAAAATGTAGCACTTCTATCTAATGGTGTTTTATGGATATAACTCGATATAACTTCGTGAGCTTTAACGCATTCTTTGTATAATTTATCTAGACCTATATTCAAACTCCTCTACCATCAACTTAGTAGTTGAGAGATATATTAAGACTGCTAGCGAAGAATACTCAGGTCAAGAAGCATGGCACATTACATAGCTGAAATATCTTCAATAAATGAATTAGAAAGCACGATATCAAAGCTTAAACGTAGATTAAGGAAAGGTGAGAGGGTTAAGTTAATATTAAATGATGTGAATTTAATTAATCATGTAGCTAGGTTATCAATGAAGTATGGACTTTCACTTATAAGTGCTGAGGAAACTCATGGAAATAGAATAATTATTGAATTTGAAAACAGGTTCAAGTAAATTTAGTAAGCGTGTATCAAATAGTTTAAAAGGCTATGAAGATACCGTGCAGGAGCTGAGAGTTGATGAAACTCCCATGGTCTGAGCCTTCTTAATATCTATTTATGTAGGGTGTATACAGAATTTGTGAAGGGGTTTAGCAATTAAAGAACTCACTCTATTACTTACGAAGAACTACGTTAGAGCATTGCATCTAACCATATATTCATATATAAAACCAGGAACTATTCACAGATTTGCTCCAACACATGACTGCGAATTGCTAATGGAAGTAGGTATTGTGATAGTTCCCCACATATTTGATGCTGTAGAGAGAGGATTTATGGTAGGTCATGGAGAAATAAGCATACCATCAATGAGAATAGGTGAAATAATAGCTGATGCACTTAGGGAAGCTAGAATAGTAACTACTAAAGTCCCACATGATCTCGTAGTAGCTAGTTTAATAACTACAAGCGGAATATCTTATGCACTAGCAACATATAGAAAACCAAGTATCAGTAATCTTAGACAGGCAAAGATAAGGATCCTAAGGGGCTCAACATGGCAAGATGCTAAGTCTATTCTAAGAAGCTTCAAAGCCCATTGCCCCATGATAACATCTGTTCTAGATGAACTTGAACTCTCAGAGGGAAGAATAGAGTATGAGAAGATAAATCTTGAAGATTTATTCACTATTTTAGCAAATAGAATAAAGAGCTATTACTACCTACTCGAAAGATCATCAGAACCCTTGAAAGTAGCTGAAGCATTCATTGAAGTATATGAGAGAACAGGCAATATTCAAGTCGCTGTTGTTTTAGCTTATCTAGGGCTTTTAGAAGAGCTGCACTTACCTAAAGATCTCCATAACCAAATAAAAAGAATCAGAAGTAGTAAATTATCCTTCAGAGAAATAGGTCATGAATTAGTAAAATTGGACCAAGAGTTCAGAAAAAGAAACTATAGCTTTGACTATTTACTAATACCACTTTTCACAGGAGTACTTATGGGATTAACTTCGTATGCTTAGAACTACACGAGGTAATATCCAGATGATAAATAACGATATACTCTTCTAAGTAATGATATATGTCTGGGATTTGCAAGAGCTACAGTAACGATTATTCCTGCTATGAATCCCCCTATATGAGCCCAGTAAGCTATTCCTGTAGCAATACCTGTTAAGCTCATGAGTGCTAGTACTAGCTGATAGATAAACCACATAACTATATAGATCTCTGCAGGAATAACTAATGGTACATAAAAAACTATAGAAAGTAATTGAGCCCTTGGGAATAGAACATAGTAAGCTCCCATAACGCCGCTAATAGCACCGCTAGCCCCGATAGAAACTACTGCCCATATTGCTAATGCTTCTCCTCTTAGTACTCTTGGATCTATAAGCAATGCTGCTGCTGGTAATAAAGCTATACTAAGGGTATTAATTATATGAGCTATGAGACCTGCTAAAATGTAAAGAACAAAGAATCTTAATGAACCTAGAGCTTTCTCTACAGCACGACCAAATACGAAGAGAAATATCATATTACCTAGTAAATGCATAGCATCTGCATGTACAAACATTGATGTAATTACTCTCCAAAAATTTGATATAGTAAATATATCAGTAGGTCTTGATCCAAGAATATAAACCGTGTCTTCATATGTCATAACTCCTAAAATATTCGGATATATATTTAATAGAATAAATGTCAGTACATTTACGATTATTAATGAATATGTGACTATCGATCTGCGCTTAGTAATAATGCTAAGTAATGTTTCAGCTTCATCACCTAATGGTAATGTCATTTCTCACCACCTTTAACTTTTAAGAAACGCAATAATCCCTTCTGTGTTTCCTCTCTACTTGATACTTTATGGAACTCTATCTTAGTAATACCTTTTCGAGCTGGTAAGGCTACATTGTATATTCTTGTAATTCCTAGAGATGCCTCTAGTACACGGGAATTATGTGCATGACCGTGTATGACTAAGTCTATTTGCGTTTCTCTTAGTATTCTTTCTAGAGATCTTGAACCTAAGTAAGGATATGCTGTAAATGGCTCTCCTTTAACAGTGATAAATGTAGGGGCATAGTGTGTTACTAATATCACTACTTCACATTTTTGCTTAGCTTTAACTAAAAGATCTCTTAGTACTTCAACTCTCTTCTTGTACATATACTCAATGCCTTTAATATTCTTCCTCTGCCATGGTGTTGGTTTCTCAAGAACGCCGCGACTACCGACTATGCAGATCTTGATACCCTTAATTGTTAGGGTTAGTACTGAGTCACTTAGCCAGGTAATTTGACTATAGCTATTTATGAGCTTATCCTCTATATCGAAATATTCTTCGTTACCAAATATAGCTACTATAGGGATATTTGGGAATTTCTTACATAGCGGATTTACAACAGTAGATAATGCATTAGTACGTCCGTGATCTATTATGTCACCAGCTAATATGATTATGTCTGGACTATAATTTAGAATAGCATTGAGGCTTGCTATGAAGAGAGGTAAATATCTAGGTGCATGTACATCACTAAATGCCAGTATATTGAGTTTCCTTATTAGCATTTCTCATTACCTATTAAGTGCATCTACTTCACTATCTCATACAAGTTCCAGGAATAATTTAAATACTTAGAGTTAAAATACCCCACATACACAAATAATTGAGGCAGAGAGCTATGATAAGACCTAGGGGATGTAATGCTATAGGTCATAGAGGATGGTTTACAATGAAGTGTAGAATATGTGCTAGAGTATTAACAGTAGGTGAAGACCTAATATACTATTGCCCTAAGTGTGTTGAGATTAACGAGACTTATTTCTGTGAAGCTGATAAGAGAAAACTTCATGGAAAATGTCCTTACTGTAGTACAGAGTTACAACTATTAATATAATTAATTAACATAACCATGGTTGATGAACTTCATGAATACTCGTGTTGAAGAGATATACATATCTGAGTTTGAAAGAGCAGTTATAGTATTTGAAGAGAATACCACTTTAGTATCTATAGATACGTACAGAGATCTTAAGAATCTCAGTATGATTAAAGTAAGTAACTCCATAACTATTGATCCAATAACTGTTAAGTACATAGTGATAAAGGGAGATAGAGCTTGCGAAATCTCTTCTCATGCTTTAAAAATTGAGTACGTAATTTTGGAATACCATAATTCGAATACTTTAATAAGCATTAGAATAATTCTGAGACCTAACATTAAAGAATTGGGAATTAGGGATATAGTCGCTATGAGAGATAAGGCTATATCACTACTAATGAAACATTTAGGGCATCGAAATAATTAAATTAATTAACTCTATAGAGAAATTAGAAGTACTAACACTAGCTGAGGGATTAAGCACCCAATGACAAAAAGAATAAGTAATTTAACTTTAGCTCTTTCAATGATTGATGAAAAAACTAAATCTGTTGCGAGGAGAATGTTTGCAACAAATGCTGTAGATGCTTTACTAGCTGTACTAGGTGCTACAGTTGCTCAATACTTAGCAGGTGTAAGAAATCCCTCAATAATGGTCTCCTCAGCCCTTGGCATATCGTTTGTAATGGGAATATTTAGCGGAGTTATAGCAACGCTCCTAGTAGAATCTGCAGAACAACGAGCTGAGATAAAACATGTAGAACATGTCATGGCAACGAGACTTAGTAACACCATACTCTATCGAGGGTCCTTAATAGCGAGCATCTATGTAGCACTATGGTCTGGTCTAGGAATGATAGTTATGCCAATAATAGGAATCATACCATTACTACTCAATATAGTTTCTATAATCACATCTTTAGATAATGCTGTATGGCTAACTATATGCACAATAGATCTACAGCTCTTCGGCCTTGGAGCCTGGTTAGGAAATCTTGCAGGTGGTAAGTGGTATATATGGGGTTTAAAATTTCTGGGTATAGGATTAGTAGTAACACTAATAGCTGCATTACTCATGCACTAAAGAGGCGATAGTGCCCTTGATAAAGCTTCATAAAGTTCAGGAAGTGGTTGAAAATTTATCTAGGAAGTTAAATACTAAGAACTTCGTAGAAATTCTCCACATATCAAATGCCATAAATCGTATCATACTTGAGGATGTAATAGCTACTATGGATATTCCACCATGTGATAGAGCTGTTTTAGATGGGTTTGCTGTGCAGAGTATTGACGTTTCCTACGCCTCTACAGAAACACCCGCAATATTGAAACTATGTAGTAAGCCTTGCCGCAAGTTAAAACCCAATACAGCTATGAAAGTCTCAACAGGTGATGAGTTACCCATAAATGCTGATGCAGTAGTACCCTTAGAATTCACAGAGGTTAGGAACTCCACCTTATATGTCTTTAAGTCTGTAAGTAGTGGATATGGCATTGCCCGTAAGGGTGAGGATGTAAGGAAAGGCGAGGTAATAGTTAGAAAAGGCACTATTCTAAGACCTTGGCATATAGCTGCATTAGCATCTCAAGGCATAAGTAAGGTTCGAGTACTTGGAAAGGTTAAAGTAGCTATCTTTAGTACTGGCTCTGAGCTCATTGAGCCTGGTTCTACCTTACCTAAGGGCAAGATATATGACACAACAAGATATATCATTGCATCTTCACTTAAGGAATTAAGATTCAATATTATAGATATGGGTATAGTACCTGATAACGAGGAATTAATTAGAGATTACTTTATTAAAGCTCTCAATATAGCCGACATAGTGATTTCAAGTGGTGGTACAAGTATTGGTGAGCGAGATCTAACAGTTAAAGCAGCTTCTTCACTAAGAAATCTTGATTATTTTGTACATGGCATAAACTTAATACCAGGTCGACCAGCTGCTTTCGGAATTTTTAATGGAAAACTCATAGCATGCCTAAGTGGGTATCCCGTAGCGGCATTTGTAGAGTTGCAGATGGTTTTATTACCAGCATTATTTAAGGCTTTGAACATAGAGCCTCCAACACTTGGTATTAGAACTATGGCTAAGACCCGGAGAAAAATACCTATTAAGATTGGTATGATCAATGTAGTCCGTGGCATAGTCTATGATATGTGCGGCTCCCTAGAATTTGAACCTTTAAGAATTACGGGTAGTGGTATTCTTTCAACATTACTTAAGTCCAACGCTATACTCATAGTCACTGAAGATTCTATGGGTATTGAAAAGAATGAAATAATTA
>QMXA01000042.1 GCA_003661905.1 Thermoprotei archaeon
TCTTAAGACCTATCTCTATGACACTTACACAGCCAATAAAGATAAAATTAAATCTACAGGAAATGCGTACAGAAGATCTATATCTTCATCTCCTATACCTTGGGTAACGAATCTAATCGTAACTCCAGGTATGCAAAGTCTTGATAGTATAATTAAAGATGTAAAGAGAGGTATTCTGGTATACTCAACTATAGGGTATTGGCTTTCAAACCCAATAAGTGGTCAGTTAAGCGCTACTGTAACACATGGTTATTTAATTGAGAATGGAGAAGTAAAACATCCTATTAAAGGCATTGTAATAAGTGATGATTTCTACGAATTAATGAAGAGTAGAGTTATTCAATTATCTAAGGAAGTTGAGAATTACATGGGTATATACGCTCCACATATACATTTACGAAATGTCCAAGTAGCAGGTGATTGAGTATATAATAAATAGTGAAGAATAAATTTCTAACTTTTATTTCAGCTTCATTTACTCATCTACTTAAAGAATTCCGAATAAGCATGATTGCAAAGATACCATTAATCAATTACATAAACACATGGAGAGAATTTGAATAAATTTCAAGGGTTATATACATATCTAGAAAAGCTAAGCATTGAGAAATTCATAGTCTATAAGCTTCATAGATAGGGATGCAGAATTAATTAGCAAAACTATGTAAACTTTAGATATGTACTCCTTAGTAATTTCTTCCAATAATGTAGTAAGAGTCGAAGTATTTCAATAACCACTATTACAATTAGATAATGGATAGCGTTAGCAATACCTAATTTAATTATCTCATCATTGTGAGAAGTTCGTAGTTATCTATAATTGCAGTATTTAGCATCACGATTCAAGTTTGAACCATAGCTGATTAATGAGATAAATTTAACGCCTGTTTCTCTATTTGTGTAGAGGGTGATGTAATGCTTAAGAAGTGCTTTGCATTAATGATCATTACTTTATTGATAGTTACCTGTTGCTATGTAAGCATATGTGAAGCTAGAGATATTGAGAGAAGAGATCTATACATTGTTGCTGTTTCTAGACTTGAGAATGGTTCTTTTGTAGGTGTATATGCTAAGTTAAGAATAGCAGTTGAATATCCAGGCTCTGGTATAGTTTACATATCTACAAAACCATTAACTCAGCTAGATATACAAGCATCAGCAAGAGTAGCTGCAATCACAGCTGCCCAACTTACAGGTATAGATTACTTCTCACGTAATTACTACATCTACGTAGAAGCTCCATCACCAATAGTTGGTGGTCCTAGTGCCAGTGCAGCTATGGCTGTAGCAATCGCTGCAGCAATACTTAGAGTTCCAATAAATTCATCAGTAATTATGACAGGTATGATAAATCCCGATGGAACGGTAGGTCCTGTAGGAGGTATAGTATATAAACTCGAAGCTGCAAAAAAGGCTGGAGCTAAACTGTTCTTAATACCAGCGGGTCAGCGCTATGACTACAGAGTTGTAGTTAGGAAAGAATCTCTAGGACCGATAACCATTGAAAAAATAGAAAGAGAGAAAGTAGATATAATTGAGTATGGTAAGAAGCTTGGTATAGAAGTTCGTGAAGTAGTAAGTATAGCTGAAGCTCTTCAATACTTCACAGGAATATCCCTTAATCTAAGTATTGGCGAAGTCCCAAAATTACCAGAGGTCATAGAGTACGTTATTAAGAGTTGGTATGAATCTCTCAAAACCGAATACTTAGATATCAAAAGTTCTGTAGAAGCTTTAATAGATCAAGCTCCACATAATGTAAAGGTAATTGTTAACAGGTTTATTGAAGCCTCTAATAAAAATTTCGAAGAAGCTTCTAGGCTTATGAAACATAATAAATTCTATGCAGCTGCATCAACTATGTTTATAGCGACATATAGAGTGCTCACAGCTCTATACATAATTAGAGCAAGTTCTGAAGGAGCTGAGAGAGCTTTTGAAATAGCAATTTCTAAAGCTAATGAAAGCATAAATTTCGTACTTGGTAAGTTCAATAGGTGTAGAGCTAGAAATACCTATGACTTATCTGTATTAAGTGCTTCCCAGGCTAGATTAATAGAAGCAATGCATCATATGGACTTAGCCATAAATAACTATAGGGAAGGTTCTATAGTTGATGCACTAGCGAATCTTGCATTTGCTAAATTAAGGGCCGAAACTTCTGGTATGTGGCTTGATTTGCTAGGATTAAGTAATGGTTCAAGTATAGATTTAACTACAGTTGAAGAAATATCATCAGCCCTATTATATAATGCCGAGACCGTCTATAGCTATGCTGAACTCTTAATTAGTGAGTCAAGTTACCAAAGTTCTGGTGCTACAGCTCTCCTTACCGAAGCTGAGAATTGCTTAGAAATGGCCAAGAGAGCTCTTGATATGAATATGTCATTTGCCGTATTAGAACTTTCTGCAAGAGCTAGCTCCTTATCAACAGCTGCTATACATATGGTATTTTCAGCTGCTATGGATAGAGTTGCTGAAGCTGTTATGAACTATTCTAAATACTGGATTACTCAAGCATCAAGAGTAGGTGCATATGTTGTTGGATTATTATTACTTGACCTAGCTTCTATGTATTTCGACTATTCTGATTATTCAACTGCTATACTGTACTCAACACTAGCTATAACAATTGCACAAACAGCTCTTATGGCCTCAAAGACCTCTACAATGATTTCCACAACTATTACGTCACCTACAAGAATACCTAAGGAAGTAATAACTACAACTATCACCACTACTACGACTACAACAGAGACAATAACTATAACTAAACCCTTGGTACATAATTATGTATATGTACTAATACCATTAATACTAATTATTGTAATTGTTCTCCTGGTCTTAATTATGAGAAGAAGGTAATTAAATAGAGTTATTTACTTAATTCTTTTCAGTGCCTCTTCTACTTCATCTTTTGATATATCTAGCCAAGAGAATCTCTCAATCAAATATATCTCATCAATCTTGCTGACTTTTGCTTTTTGAATTTCATATAGAATTCTCATAATTTTATCTGATTTAGTCATCGAAGTTACTATCGCTTTCTCTAAGGAATATCCTTCAATGATGTTCTTTAGCAGTATCTGGACTATTCTATTTATTCTCTCCGGTACTCCTACAATTGCTCCTCGGAGAGTTATTCTTTTTCTAGGTATTTCTAATTCGTTCAATTGTTCGGAATAATACAGTTTTGTTGTTGCTCTAGGCATTCTATTTCCTTTATCTAATATACCTCCTATTATAAATACTTTGAATTTTATAACTTCATCATCAGTTAAATCTTCATTAGCATAAGGGTCTAAGACAACAGCTTTTTCGACTAGGTCTAAGTCCTCAAGTAATCTCTTAGTACTCGTATTTTGTATGTTTATCTGAATTCTCATACCCTTAGTAGCTTTGCTAAACATTGAAAGGAATTCAGGACATGGATTTGTAATTATCAAACACCGGTCCCAAAGATATTGTCTCACTACATTTAGTGTAATTAGTAATTGCTCTATTAGCTCACGCTTCTCATCATCGTAGTGAAGATTCCATAAGCTCATGTCTATTATGAATATTGGGGATATTGGAGCTAGTTGAATTAAAGCCTCTTTACATATGCATTTGCTCAAGAGTGTAGGGGTTATTTGTTTCTTTTTAATAACTACAGAGTCTGAATAATCATTTCCTCTAAAGCCTAGTATTTGTATACCCAACTCCTTGCTAAGTGTCTTAGAGGTCCTATGCCCTGGGCAAATGCATATTTTATCTAAGAGTATGTCTATAGCTATGTGTTGGAGTATGGAATTCTTCTTACATATATACTTTAAGGGAACAAGTAATTTTCTCCAACCATGCTCAAGCAGCAATTCGGCAAGAACTGATGCTAATTTCACCTCTTTCTTAACCCTCTAATTCCTTTAAATAACCCTACAATGGCTACGGCTATGCCTGAGAATAGAAAAGCTGTAGATGCAAAGTTCATTATACGTATGCTCTCTATCCCTGAGAGAATTGATTCACTAAGGAAGAGACATGTTAGATTCACATTTATAGGAGGAGCTATGTCTGAAGTTAGTAGAACTGTATATAATCCTGGAGCAGTTATTTCATAGTTTTTAATCAATACTCCTGACTCTTTATCGGTATAATTACCTGTTGGTACTAGTGATACTCCCTTACTCAAAAGCTTCACATCTAAGTAATTGAATAGAGATGCATTAGCTCCTATGACTACTGCAAATTGACCTCTAGAGTCTAATGTGAAGTTTAGTTTAAAGGGCCCTACATCCTTTCCTAGTAAAATCATTTCTGGTCCATGAACTGTACTCTCCACTATATACTTTTGAACTAGTGTTTGCGTATAGTATGTTAATGCGAATGACAATACTATGAGTATTACTCCTACTATCACTATTTTCCAACTCACTCTAGTCCCCAGCATTTTTCCAATTTAGGAATATTTAATACCTGGCGCTCCCACTTTAATTATTAGAATATTTGATAAGGTGGTAATTACGAGAGAAAGAGATGCATCACGTATTGTCTCCTCAATTGCTAGATGGATTGCAGGATTAAAACCAGCTTTTGGATCGAAGTTTTACTTTGAAAAATATGGTGTTTCCAAATGTATAAAATCGAAATTAAGTAGTTTTAAGGGAAGGAAATTCTGTCCATTTTGTAATAAGGAGTTTAAAAGAATTTCTAGCTTTATAGCACATTTAATAAGAGTCCATACAAAAGATATTGAGAATTTAGTAATTAAATGTAACAACGAAATTTGTAGGGAGAAGAGGGTTTCATCTAGGCGTACTATATCTATTACCTTAAAATCAGCTATTAAGAAGGCTCTTTGAGTATTTTTGAGTACTCCTTAGCAATCTCAATTACTTTTCTTGCTACATCTAAAGCTGAAATGCCAAATACATTTATCATAGGCTCTTTGCCCCAATCACCTAGGTGATATACTATATCTGGTACTTGACCTTTCAATCTCCTAATGGCCTCTTCAATACCCCATGGTATTGAGGCTCCCTCAATCCTCTTTACATGAGGTGGTTCTTTCCTTCTGTCATAACTCGAAATTTTTAGACCTAGAGACTTAGCGATTTCTATTATTTTGGGATCATATTTTATATTTATAGCTGATCTTATTTGTGAATTATATTCCATAGCTTTTAATACTGCTCTTGCTAAGTGCTTAGAAGCTCCGAAAGTAGGGGGCCCTACTGCTTTTACCTTATTTCCGTACTTAATGATTCTTCCTAGAACTCCTGCAACATCATTTAAATCATGGACATATCTCTTCGGTAGTGCCATTACAAGATTCATTTGTACTTCTGGGATTAGAGGTGCTAATAATTCCCCACTAGATTCTAGTAACTCTATTGCTTTCCTTATATTATCTAGCACTTTGTATCGTTCAGCATCCATCTCAATCCATGACTCAGGAGATATAGGGCATGCACCTCTTCCTAGACCTTTGAAACCGTATCTTGCTGCATGCATAGTGAATTTCTTAGCTAACTTTATAGATTCTACAATACCTTTCCCAAGAGCCAGGAATGCCGTAGCAGCAGCTGAGAATGAACATCCTGCACCATGCCAACAACCATTGATGATTCGCGGTGCTTTGAACTCTTTGAATTCTCCATCTATATAGAGTATATCTATAGCCTCCTTAAATGGTGCATGACCACCTTTAATTACAGCTGCTTTAGCTCCCAATACATCAACAATGTATTTAGCAGCTCTTTCCATATCTTTTATGTCATTTATCTTGATACCTGTAATAAGTTCAGCTTCTCTAATATTTGGTGTTACAATTGTTGCTAATGGTATAAGTCCTTCTATAAGGATTTTCAAACCCTGCGGCTTAAGGAGATTAATCCCAACTTTACCTTTAATGACTGGATCTATTACTAGTTTGAAACCATATCTTTTAGCACATTTCGCTACAACTTCTACTATTTCACTGCTATAGAGCATACCTGTTTTAGCAGCATCTATGCCCATGTCTCTAGCAACAAAGTCTATTTGCTCTTCTACAGCTATAGCGGGTACTTCATACACTCTTCCTGGTTCGTAAGTGTTTTGTACAGCAATACCTGTGAGAGCTACAGTAGCATAAACACCTAAAGCAGTAAATGTCTTAATATCAGCAACAATACCTGCTCCACCATCAGGGTCTAAACCAGCGATGGTCATGGCTACACAGTACTGTTTCCTCATTCTAGCACCATGTTAATTTACTGTAATTAGTTTAACTTTTTAATCCTCATAATTATTTGTGAAAGTGTGCCAAAAGCTATAACAAGCATTGCACATATAATAAGCATTGTTTCATATATACATATATAAATCAAGGAAGCTATAAAACTACCAATTGCTATTCCCATAGTTGAAATAAGATTATCTAGCGCCATTAACTCTCCTCTAAGTTCTAACCTAGTTGTTTCAGCTATGAAACTTCCATAACCTCCACTTATGAGACTAAAGCCCGCAAATACCATGCTCAAGCCAACTATTAATCCAAGAAATGATATATCTCTAAACAATAATTGCGATACCATATGTAATGTTAATAATGACGTGTAGTTATAGAATATAAGTAAACCTACACTCATAATGATTGAGCCTAGGAGAACTAAGCATCTTCTACTAATTCTATCAGCTATTGGCATTATAGAGAAACTTAGCATAGTCGATATAACTAATGATATGCTCATGATAATTCCCCATTCTGCATCAGAAAATAGAGCTCTAGCAGTTGCTATTCTGATGAGATAAGGCATGTACATTCCTTGGGCAAGCGTTAATACGACCATAGCAAGAAGTGCTTGTTTTGTTGCTAAGGTTAATTCTCTCCATGTAATTCTTATATGGTTAAATGCATTTATAATATATTTACATATTAATCTTAGATCTATTTTCTTAAGAGCTAGTTTTTCAAGAGTCTCTCTAAGCTTTAAACGAAGTATTGCAGCTACAATAGAGAATACGAAAGCCATTAGAAATACAGTTCTGTAGCCAAGTATTGGATCGGAGAACATAGATATTATATATCCGGCTATCCATGGCGCTGGTACTGATATTATAGTAGGCAAAGCAGTACTTAGCATAAGTCCTCTAGCTCTAACATCATTACTTAGAGAATCTTGAAGCAATGCTCTAAGAGCTGGTATATAGGCACGTACAATCCCATCGATAATTGAAATTAAGAGTAATGTTTCCCAGGAAGGTGCACAAGCCACCATGAAATTTATGAAAGCTATTAACCACGTCATTGAGACAACAAGTCTTTTTCTACCAATGGTATCAGCTAGATAACCTCCCGGTATTTGGGAAATAGCGAAGGCAATACTATTTATGGCCGAGACAACACCTACAATAGCTTCAGTAGCGCCTAGGGCAACAATGTAGTTGTAGTAGTAAGTCCAAGAACCTCTAAAGGAGAAATGAAATATGGAGAAAGTAACTACAATTATCCAATAGTTACTTGAAAACCCTGCTAGCCATTTTCTCACCGCACTTAATGTTGACATCCCTACTCACTTGGTAAATCTATTATCTAGACTAGGTGTATCGCTATTTTGCAATACAAGCATGCTGTAAACAGTAAATACTTAGATTATAAATTTTATTGAATATAGCTAAATTAAGTAATATCTTGTTCTTGACATGTTCAAGAATTATTATCTCTCAGTACTCTACTTCCTATGAGCTGGGAGCAATGCATTTGGTTGTTGTGTTGCCTCAGAACTTTAGATCCTATGTAAATAATGTAATTCCTAAAGTAGCTGAAGCTTATAGAAA
>QMXA01000043.1 GCA_003661905.1 Thermoprotei archaeon
GGAGGAAAGAGATCCTTTTCAATAAGTACTTTTCTTATGACTATAACTTTATTAATGTAGTAGTCTTTTCTAGAAGGCACAACATCTATGTACTCCATGGCATAGTCAATGAAGAATACCGGTACATAGTAGAAGCCTAGATCTTTAAGAATCGCTAATCTATGACGACCATCTAGGACAATGAATGTCCCAGCATCAACTAAGAGAGGATATTTAATGTATCCACAACCAATAATTTCGTTTGCTACGAATTTCTTGTGATAGTTATCGACACTTTCATGCTCTTTAAGGGTTTTGAATGGGACCAAACAAGTTTTGAATTCAAGCTTATGAACCAAATTATTATTTATGATAGATGGTTTTCCTAAGAGTTGAATTAGTGCATTTAATACAGACATTCCAAGAATATCACCACGGTCACTAATAGAAAATCTAATTAATGTACTTACTGCTTATGATAATGACTTCATATTGATGAGAGGATTTAAATTATGAGTGAGCAATGTATACAAATACTGATACAATCTCAATCATGATCACCCAAATATTCATTTCATTGTCCAATGAGTAAGACCTCAGGTGAGGAATTTTGTTACCTTTATATATTACTTCTTAGGTGATGATTTCGGTGCTCAATAGTTTGGGCAGGAAGATAGTTTCGTCTATAATGCTGGGAGTAATAACATCTCTTATGTTATTATTACTACTAGGTACTATAATTGATGCTGTACTACAGGACTTGCTAGGAACTACCTTTAGAAATATTGATGCTTACGCTGTAAGCTCTATTACTAGCTTAATTATCATAGCTATAATCTATACCATTATTCCTCATGGAATTCTTTCTTATGCCTTAGACTTTTCACTACTATTCACATTTATTATTATAGCCACTTCTGAATTAACTACTCCCCTTTGCACTTATACGGGTTGTGAGGAGCGGTACTTCCTACCCTTCGTTGTAGTTCATAAATTTGGGAAGTACTACGCCCTTGATATTGATTTAGGACAGATAGCTCTCGTAATATTGTTATTGAGGCGTAGAAAGTTCATAGCGAAGTTATTCAATAAGGTATTAACAAAGTTTAAGGTAGGTGGTGCCGCGGCCGGGATTTGAACCCGGGTTTCCCGCCAGGTATTTAGCCTGGTCACGGGCTCGAGAGGCCCGCATACTTGGCCGGGCTATACTACCGCGGCACTCACCATAGGCTTGGATTCTATGCTCCTCTTATAATCTTTACTGCTTAGGTAATTATGGGTACTTAGCAGTTAATATTATAGATAAATCTATTCTCTTCATTCCATAATTTTGTATACTCTCTCGATAGCCTCTATAACTCTTGAAACTACAATCCATGCATCAAGAGCTTTAGGATATATGGAGATTGTCTTTGTCGCTAATGACAGAGTATCTGAGCTAAAATCCCCTCTTTGAAAACCACCAATGAGAATTGCTGTTTTCTTAGATGACACTATCTTCGCAAGTTCTTGCAATTTCATATACTTACCTTTTTCATCCAGCAATATTATTTCCTTAAAGTCTTCTTTCCTTAGTAATTCACGTATATTCATTCCAAGAGTTTGTAATAATGGCTTATCAGCATCTATAGGTACTTTGCCTCTAGTAAGTAGTTGTTCCATTAGACCAACAAATCTATTATAATTCCTAGGAATTCTTGTAGATGGGTCTATTCCTATTATTTCTCCATGGATGGTATGTACGTATATGTTTAGTAACCTCTCATAATTTAGAGGACTCGAAAGTGCATTTATTAATATGAAGTGAACTATGTCGGGTCTACCTCTCTTATACCAATCCCTTAGATACCTCTTCATTGCATGGTAATGGAGAGACATGTCTAATAAGATTTCACTAGGTTTTTTACCACGCCTCTTAGCTGTTGCTATAATAGATGGTTCTCTCCATAACTCTCTTGGTACTAACTCCAATGCGGATTCAACTATAATTAGAGTTAAGGGCAGTCTAGTTAATACCATTGTGGTGCTCCCTAAGTGAGTAGGAGAAAGCGTCTTATTAGAGACTTAGCAAGACAACGTGCTCTTTACTTAATAGACCTAGCTGAACAGGAGGTACGAAGAGGTAATGTATCGCTAAGTCGTAAGTACTGTGAATTAGCTCTGGCTATTCTCAGGAGAACACGTGCAAAGATACCTAAGTATGTTAAGCGAAAAATATGTAAAAAATGCCATGTAATCTTAATACCTGGCTTAACGTCTGTAACTAGAATTAAGGGGTTTAGGAGGAGCATTAGAATTATTACAAGATGCAAGGTATGTGGCTGGGTTCATAGATTAATGTTCAGGAAGAGGTGATAGTGTGAAGAAACTCGGAGGGGCATTAAAGGAATTGAAGAAGAGAAAAGTAGCTCAACATAGAGCTGATATAAATATAGGGAAAAGAGGCTTAGATAAAGCCGTTGTTGAAGAGATAAAGAGAAGACTAGATATAGAAAAAGCTATAAAGATAAGATTACTTAAATCAGCAAGAGCAAAGGTTAGTGAAAAAGATATTGAGAATCTAGCTAAAGAAATAGGTGCCATAATTGCTGATTCTAGAGGATATACATTCATACTCATAAAAACTAAGAAAAGCAATTACAGAGTTAAGAAAGTAAACTAGCCCTACAATACTTAAAAAGTCAGAGAAAAGTTTGGGTTGGGAAACAGAAATGGTAACAGTCAAAGACGTGCCAGCTGATTTGTTCATAGAGAAATTAGCTAAATATCTAAAAAGTAGAGTTCCTACAATAAAACCACCAGAATGGGCATTATTTGTAAAAACGGGGCCTAATAGAGAAAAGCCGCCAGAGAACCCAGATTGGTGGTATGTAAGAGCTGCCAGTATACTTCGTAAACTATATTTAGCAAATGAACCCATGGGCATAGAGACATTCAGAGTTATATATGGAGGTCTTCAAAGAAGTGGTTTTGCACCACCTCATTTTAAGAGATCAGGAGGTAGTGCTATTAGAAAGATACTTCAACAATTAGAAGCAGCAGGTCTTATAATGAAAATAGGTAATAGGGGAAGAATAATAACTCCACAAGGAAGATCTCTACTAGACAGAGTAGCTTGGGAGGTTTTTCAAGAATTAGTTAAGCAAAAACCTGGGTTAGCTAAATATGGATCACAGAAAATCTATAAAACAATAGGAGGTGGTGAGAAGTGAGCTATAATAGTGATCAATTATCTGAGGAGGAGTTAGAGTATTTACTCAGTAGAAAGTATGAAGCATTACTAAGAAAGATGAGTGAAGAGAAGCGAAAGCGCCAAGAATTAGAAGCAGAAGCTAGGCGTAGGGAAATGTTGAGAATGATATTGACTCCAAAGGCTAGAGAGAGACTAGCTAATCTAAGACTTGTAAGACCTGATCTCGTAAGAAGTATTGAGGATCAGCTCATAGCTTTAGCAATGCAAGGTAGAATAAAGACTCCAATAACCGATGATCAGCTTAAAGCAATTTTGGAAGATATTTATTCTAGAACTAGAAGAAATGTCAGAATAAGAATAAGAGAGAAATGAGTAGGTGCTGATCATTGGCTAGAAATAAACCCCTTGCTAAAAAGCTAAGGCTATGCAATAGACTAAAGAGTAATTCTCCTTTACCAGTATGGGTTGTAGCTAGGACTATGAGAAGATTAAGATGGAGACCAAGACTTAGACATTGGAGAAGAGTTAAACTTAAGAATGTGTAGAGGTGAAGCATGTATGCCTAAAGAAAAAAGTGAAGGAATATACATAATACCTCTGAAAAGAATTTATTGGTCAGGCCGAAGTGGAAGAGGGAGAAAAGCCATTAAGTACATAAGGAGATTTCTAATACGCCATCTAAATGCAGAGAGAATAATTATTGATCGAACAGTTAATGAATATATACATTCAAGAAGTATTAAAAATCCACCAAGAAGAATTGCAGTTAAATTTTTGAAAATAGATGAAGGAATATACAAGGTCTCTCTAGCAATACCTGTTCATAAAGTCCAATAGGGCTTCAGACATGGTTATTGAAAAGCTCTCACTTTTTGGAAATCCAAATATAGGTGTGTACATATTCGCTAATGATGAAATAGCAGTAATTCCTCCAGGACTTGATACTAGAATAAAGAGTGTCATAGCTAATACACTTGAAGTTCAGGAAATTGTTGAAACAAGAATTGCTGGAATGAATATTGTTGGTATACTTATAGCTGGTAACAATAAAGGAATATTGCTTCCACGAATTTCAAATATTGAAGAAATTAAGATTTTAAAAAGAGCTTTTAGTGGTGTTGTAGAGGTTCTTGACGTAAGAGCTACAGCTCTAGGTAATATAATTCTAGCAAATGATGTAGCTGCCATAGTCTATCCTGAAATAGAGCGCGCAGCAATAAAAGTAATTAGAGATGTATTGGATGTCGAAGTAATAATTCCAAGATCAATAGCTGATATAGTAGCTGTTGGTGCGGCTGGTGTAATTACAAATAAAGGTGGATTAGTACATCCAGATACAACAGATAAGGAGATAGAGGATTTATCAAAAATATTCAAAGTACCAATAGATGTTGGAACTATAAACTTCGGAGTAGCATTTATAAAAACTGGATTAGTTGCAAATTCACATGGGGCTGTAGTAGGTGAAAAAACTACAGGACCCGAAATAATGCGTATAACTCAAGTATTGAGAGTGAGTTAGTATGAGTGAGGTCAAGATATATAGGATATATGGGTTTGCACTATTCAGTCATGATAAGCTGCCTGAATGGAGGAAGTTTGTAGTAGAAATAAGAGCTATTAAAAAGGAGCATGCACTTGAGAAACTATATTCAGAATTTGGAAGTAGACATAAGCTGAAAAGAAGCCATATAAAAATTGTGAAGATAGAAGAAATAAGTCCTGAAGAAGCTATGAGTAGGTACGTAAAAACTCTATCAGAAATTACTGGGTGGTCTTATGAGTAGTGAAGCTAAGATATCTATTCAAGAATTAGCTATTTATATGAGCCAACTCGAAGATTACATAAGGAGGTTACAAGATCGTGTTTCAGCAGTTGCTACTGAGATAGAAGAGGTAAGATTATCGCGTAGAACCCTTGAGGAACTTAGCTCACTTAAATCAGAGAGTGAAGCATTCATAGCTCTTGATAGAAGAGGTCATGTCTTCACTATGTGTATTTTGACAAAACCTCAGACTGTGATAACACATATAGGTACTGATTACTATGCAGAGTTGCCAATAGATAAGGCAGTTTCAATACTTCTAAGTAAGGAACGAGACTTGACTCTCTCATTACAAGCTCTTCAAGCTGAGTTACGTAAAGCAGCTAAAATATACGAAGATGTACAAAATAAATTAGCAGCACTTGCAGCACAACAGCAGAGGAAGTAATTAACTAGGTGTAGTACTTGTTTCACATCACTTAAGAACGTATTGAAAGATGTTACATCTAAGTTAGCCGAAGCTATAGGAAAGAGAGAACTAAGTGATAAAGAACTCGGAGAATTAAGTGAGGAGATAATTTTACAACTTGTAGAAGCTGATGTAGCATTTGAAGTTGCTGAACTTATAGCTAATAAGGTTTTAGAGGAGTTAAAGAATACGAAAGTTCCAAGATTCTCAAGTCCTAAATCCATAGTGCAAGGAGTTGTTAGAAAGGTTTTACTTGAAATACTTAGAAAAGGAATATTTGATCGTGACATAGTTAAGGAGATAAAGTCAAAGGAGAAACACCCATATGTTATAGTATTTATGGGTGTAAATGGTGTAGGAAAGACAACAACAATTGCTAAAATAGCAAGACTCTTAATGAAGCATAGGCTTAAGCCACTAGTTATAGCAGCTGATACCTTTAGAGCTGGTGCACAAGAACAACTTGAAATACATGCAAAGAGAGTTAAAGCTAGTTTCTTTAAGGGCAAGTATGGTGCTGACCCTGGTGCTATTGTTCACGATGCATTAGTTCATGCAAAGAAAACGGGATATAATGTAGCATTAATAGATACTGCTGGTAGAATGCATACTGACTCTGATCTCATGAATGAACTTAGAAAAGTTGTGAGAGTAGCAAAACCAGATATGAAATTACTAGTACTAGATGCATTAACAGGGAATGATGCAATAGAGCAAGCAAGGACATTCGAAAAAATAGTAGGTGTAGATGCTGTTATTCTGACTAAAATAGATGCAGATGCTTCAGGAGGTCCTGCTCTGACAATAATAACAACTATTGAAAAACCCATAGCATTTATTGGAACAGGACAGGGTTATGATGATCTAGAACCATATGATCCATATAAATTATTAAATTGTATACTAAGGGAGTAAACACTCTAGAGAGAAAGTTAATTAAGTTCACTTACATGCGTGAGGATTGAGCAGAGAGTAGAGGCATAGTAGGTGGTAAGATTGAGATTAGAGGATATAGTAAGGGGCGTTAGGAAAGTACTTATATATGTTAGAAAGCCTGATAAAGAGGAGTATGCTCATATGCTTAAAATAACCTTACTCGGATTAGCAATAGCAGGTTCTATAGGTCTTGTAATATCTATAGCTCTAGGTTACTTAGTACAGTTAAGGTGAAGGGAATGAGTTCTGAAGCTACAAAGTTTTTTGCAATAAGAACTACTGCTAGACAGGAAGTCAATGTAGCATTGATGATCGAACTTGTTGCAGAATCTAGGAGAAAAGATGTAGGTGAAGAGGAGATATACTCAGTAATCGTACCTCCAGGTATAAAGGGCTATATAATACTAGAGGCGCCAGGTCTTCATGCAGTTTATAATGTTATAAGGGGATTGAAGCATATTAAAGGAAGAGCTTCAGGTGCTTTGAAGTGGGAAGATGTAGAGAGATTTGTTGTACCTAAACCTGTTATAGAGATTATTAAAGAAGGTGACATAGTTGAAATAGTAGCAGGACCTTTCAGAGGTTTACAAGCAAAGATAGTAACCATAGATAAAGAAAAGAACGAAGTTGTACTAAACATTTTAGAGGCAGCTTACCCATTGCAAATTACAGTTCCAGCAGATTACATAAGACCAGCTAAGAGGGGTTAGAAATGAGCAGGGAAAAAGTAGTAAGAGTTCAAATAGAGGCCGGAAAAGCGACAACATCCCCTCCCTTAGGACCAGCATTGGCAGATTTAGGACTTAATGTATCTGAAGTTATTCAAAAAATAAATGAAATTACTAAACCTCTAGAAGGACATATAGTGACAGTTAAAATAGTTGTTGATCTCGCAACCAAGGAGTATAAAATAGATGTAAAGCTACCAACTACTACTAGTTTGCTTCTCAAAGCTGTTGGAGCTGATAGACCAACTGGTAATCCAGCTCAGCAAAAATTAGGTAATGTATCGCTTGAGAAAATAATTGAAATAGCTCTTTTGAAGAAAAAAGAATTAACAGCAAAATCACTAAAGGGTGCTGTTAAGACTATTCTAGGATCTGCTCATACTCTAGGCATATTAGTTGATGGAAAAGAGCCTAAACAACTAATTAAGGAAATAGATGAAGGACTTTATAACGATGTATTACTTAAATACGAGGAGAAGTGGAGGCAAAATTAGGCAAATAGAGGTGATTAGGGATGAGCTCCGTAGAGGCTCTTAGAAATAAGTTAAAAGATGCTATAGAACAAGCCATAGCTTCGAGTAGGAAAAGAAAGTTTAAACAAAGTGTAGAATTAATTGTAGTTTTTAAAGATGCTAATCCTAAAGCGCCGGAATTTAAATTTAGAGATGCAATATACATGCCTAAAGGATTAGGCAAACCA
>QMXA01000044.1 GCA_003661905.1 Thermoprotei archaeon
AAAGCTTCATGTAGGAGATATGGAGTTTGGTGGATATAGATACATAAGACCTTTATTTGTAAAAATTCTTGTGGACTATGTCATGGAGCTAGGAGGCATACCATTTCTAGTAGATACATGGGGCCTTAAACACGTAATTACCGGTATAAAGAATGGGTTTAATTACACGACTATTGGAGCGCCTTTAATACCTATTGCTGGTATAAAAGAGCATTTCGTAGTAAAAGTTAGAGTCCCGAACCCGTTTAGAATTGAAGAAGTAGATGTTGCTGGTGAAGTTTATTATGCTGATATCTTAATAAACTTTGCACATGCTAAGGGCCACCCATCTTCAGGATATGGAGGTGCTATAAAAAATATAGCAATGGGCTGTGTAGGACCAAGTACTAGGTCCAAAATTCATAATTTTGAAAAAGAAGATGATTCAGGAACTGCATTCCAAGAAGCGATGATTGATGCATTCCATGCTGTCATTTTAAATAAGATAAACAAGGTCTATCATATAAACTACGCGGTGGATATACAACCAACATGTGATTGTGCTCCTTGGTCAGACATACCAATAGTTCCTGATATAGGAATTCTAGCTTCTGAAGATCCTGTCGCCTTGGAGAAAGCAACTCTTGATCTAATAAATAAACAGCCAATAGTGCCTCACTCCATTGCTGAGAGAATAGGTATTGGAGTTAATGACAATAAGTTCCTCTTAATACATAATAAAGATCCATATATACAGATCCATGCTGCAGCTAAAAAGAAGTTGGGATCACCTAATTACACTATTGTGAGGATATAACATGCTCGAGATTAAGATAATAATCGACGAAGATAAATGTATTGGCTGCGGCCAATGTGTCGTTAGTTGCCAAAACAATGTGTATGAAATCATTAATGAGAAATCCAAAGTTATAAGACCCGAGAATTGCACTTACTGTAGGGCATGCATCATTAGATGTCCGACTTCAGCTATTAAGATCATTCCAAGAGATGTCTATGCATACTATGCTAAATTCTATGAGGAGTAGATCCTTTTCAGATATTCTAGGAACTCGCCTACATCCCTAAATACCGCTAAAGCGCCGTATTCGCATAGCTCATAACGTGTAAATAGACCTAATTCAATGCCTATGAAGGAGACTTCGGCTTTTTTAGCAGCTACTACATCAGCTAACCCATCACCGATCATGAGAGAATAATTAGGATTACAACCACTCACTGAAATACATGCAGCGATGTGATCAGGCCATGGCTTAGGTTTTCCAGCACTATCTCTACCAAATATGGGAATTGTTAAGCCTGGACAACATATTGTTAAGGCATGTCTAATTATATCTGTTGGTTGAAGTGAGACTACACAAAGTGAGATACCTTTATTTAATAATAGTGCTAAGAGTTGAGAAGCATGTGGTATAGGTTTCGATTTTTTAAGAGCAATTATTTCATAGTACTTAAGAATTTCTGAAACCTCCTTGTATAGCTTAGGATTCTTCTCTTTATCTATTATATTGAGAAAATCGAAAGGATCGATGATTTGTAGTAATCTCTTTAGTGGAAAGCCGTGTTTAATCACTAGGGAAGTTAGTTTTCTTCTCGCTTCTATCCAGTTGTAGTTTGTTGATAGGTTATAGAGAATGCCATCAAAATCCAGAATTATCAATTTAGCCGTTCTTAATTTAATTTTCAATTCATTTTCATCATCTCTACATAGATACATTACTACACCCAGCTTTATGAAGTTAGGTACTGAGTATCTTTTTCAAGTTCTCACTATATGGTGGATAAACAATACCTTTCTCAGTAATTATTGATGTTACTAAATCAGGAGGTGTAATATCAAAGGCTGGATTCATCACGTTGACATCAGGAACCGTGATTAAGAGCTTTCCCATAATGTATCTAACTTCATTAGGATCTCTTTCCTCAATTACTACTTCATCCAGGTGAGTCTTCGGATCTATAGTTGATGTAGGTGCTGCAATGTAGAATGGAATATTGTGTCTACTAGCTACCAGCGCTACCATGTAAGTACCTATTTTATTTATTACATGGCCACTCAGCAGAATTCTATCAGCACCCACTATAACCTTGTTAACCATCCCTCTACTAATGATGTATCCAACCATGTTATCCGTTATGAGAGTCACTGGTATTCCTTCTTTTTTCAACTCCCATACAGTTAAACGAGCTCCTTGAAGAACAGGTCGAGTTTCTGTTGCAATGACCTTTATTCTCTTGCCCTGATACCAAGCATACCTTATAACTCCTAGTGCTGTTCCGAATCCAGCTGTTGCAAGAGCTCCGGCATTACAGTGTGTTAGTATAGTATCTCCATCGCTTATGAGTTCTGCACCATATTTACCTATTGAAATATTCATTTCTATATCATTTTTCATGATATTTAGAGCTGTGTTTATTACAGTTTCTCTTAGCTTGTTAAGTCCTTCACTTTTTGCTTTTTCAGCTTCCATTATTACTTTATTTAGAGCCCAAAATAAATTAACAGCTGTTGGCCTTGTTTTGATTAATCTCTCCTTTGCTTTCCTAAGCTCTGCAAATAGAGTCTCAACATCCTTAGCTTTTGAATTTGCTGCAACTGTAGCTAGAGCTAAAGCTGCCGCAACACCTATTGCAGGTGCTCCTCGTATTTCCATTCTTTCAATTGCTTCAGCTATTCTTTCTATGTCAGCACTTTCGTAATATACTTCCTCATAAGGTAATTTAGAAGTATCTAACCATCTTACTTTATTATCAACCCATTCAATAGGTCTTACACTTAAACTAATTCCCTTGATATTCATTGTTCACGCCTCACTCTTAGCCCAAGTTTGACATAGCAAATAAAAATATTTTCTATAAAGCAAATACTAACTCGGATGAATATGAGTCAAAGGATAAAGATTGTAGTAATTGATGATAAGTTCGTAATTTCTGAAGGGAAAGAATTTTTATGGGAAGGCCGAGAAATACCCGGCATAGGTAAAGTACTTCATTTCGTCGAAGTTGCTTATCTTCTATATACTGGAAGAGCTGAAGTATTTGATGATAGAGGAAATAAACTTGGCTTTGAGGAATTCTTCTCTAAATACAGTTCTAGTAGAAGAGCTTGGATTCTCTTTACAGTTTACTTCGACTTGAGGAAAAGAGGTAAGAGAGCAAAGCCAGGATTATCAGATTCAGACGTAATAGTTGAGCATCAAAGAGATTCTTTGAGAATCTTTGTAACTGAAGAAAATACTCAGTTATCGCTTAGAACAATAATTGAATGGATAGAAGATAGTTTAAGAAAAGGTTACAAACCCATTATGGCTGTTGTTGATATGTATGGTGATGTAACATATTACGAATTATCTAAAATAAATTTACCTAAGATAAGGTGAGGAAGTAATAATAGTGAAGATATAAGGTGCTTTAATTGAATATCATAGCTTTTATTGTAAGTGTGGTAGTTATTACAGCCAGTGGCGCTTTATCGCCTGGTCCTCTCACAATTTCAGCCATATTGTTAGGGTCTAAGGGTGGTTGGAAAGTTGGGTTACTAATGGCTATAGGTCATACGATCTTTGAATTGCCGTACATAACATTCTTAGCTGTAGCGTATGATTATGTAGAGATATACATAGTAAAGAATCAAATAATTAATTTCATATTAGCAATTGTAGTAGCTTCAGTACTACTTTATTTCGCCATTGCTACGATCTCTGAATCACTTAAATTAAAATTAAACCATGAAAAGCAGAGACGAATTAAAGTACTAAATAGAAAGTGGAATCCAATAATTGTAGGATTTATTTTCACAGCGTTGAATCCTTACTTCTTACTATGGTGGGCTACACTAGGCTTTGAGCTCTTGAGAACATCTCTAACAATGGGTATTGTTTACGGAGTGACAATACTTTTCATGGCACATATATGGATAGATTATGTGTGGTTAATACTCATATCCCATACTCCGCAAGTGAGAATTAGTTACTTCGGGTCTAAAGTCTATCGAGTATTTCTCTTAGCACTAGCAATTATACTTATATCATTTGCACTTAATATCCTAACTCGCACATTCCTAGGCATATCATTACTTCCCATTTAAGGAGATTCAATTCCCGAATTACTTAAGGCTGTGCAGAACTTTCTAAATAATTAAAGATAGAATCTGAGATACGTCATAACAAACATCTAAGTTTATACTTGATATTTTATTGCACTGAGATGTCAGCGCCGTTATTACATTAGCTAATTTGAATTCAGTTATTATTCCGAGGCTTGTGATTATTAGCTATTCGCAATAATACATATCAAGGATTTTTATTCATACTTAGTATATGAACTAATGTTTCTGTTAACCTACTTGCTTTAAGCAGCTCGGTGATCTGTAATGTATTTAAACGTTTAAGTCTTAGTGATACACAGCTAGATAATAGTTAATTCACTCATGAAGGTTAGTTACTGTGAGATATCCATGGCTACTATTAGTAATAGCAGTAGTAGTGTGTTTGGTGATTTCTTACATTTACTCAGATCCTCAAATAGTAACTGCTTACATCTTCATATTTCTTGGAATGTTTATCATGATTCTAGCACTTAAGAAAAGGAGAAGAACTAGATATGTTATGGTGAGGAGAACTATGTTTTTAGTACCTTTAGTGTCTGGAGCAACATTATTAGGTTTCGGAATTACTATACTACTTCCATATTCTGAGCTTATTGCTACTATCAGGTCTTATACTCTAGGTATTGGATTCTTAACTATAGGAATTCTCATGGTTCTAATGAGCATGTATGTTGCTATGAAAGCTAGTAGAAGAGCGACGTATTAGTGAGCGAATTGGCAGAAGTTCTATAAGCCTCTTGCCAAGCCATTATTATGGTACTGTAAGGGTGGGGTAATGAAAATACCTCTAGAACCAGTAAGGGGGATGAGAGACTACATACCACCAGATAGTGAATCATTAACATGGTTAATTGATATGTTTAAAGAAGTAGCTATGAGCTACGGTTATCGCGAAGTGAAGACACCAACTATTGAACTCTTCCTACTATTTGCTCTAAAGTCAGGAGAGGAAATTAGAAGATCGATGTATGTATTTAGAGATAAGGCAGGGAGAGAAGTTGCATTAAGACCTGAAGTTACTCCAAGTGTCATAAGAATATACCTTAGGAAATTACAAGCCGAGCCAAAACCTATTAAACTTTACTACATAGCAAATGTATTTAGGTATGACGAGCCTCAATTTGGTAGGTATAGAGAGTTTTGGCAAGCTGGTATTGAGATTCTAGGTGGTGATGGCCTTATCTATGATGCTGAGCTATTTTACCTACTTAAGGATTATTACAACACTATAGGTCTTAGAAACTATAGTTTTAAAATAGGATCAATGGCACTTCTACGAGCTCTATTCAGAGCTTGGGATATCGAGGAAAATGAGCAAGATTACCTACTACATCTACTTGATAAGAAGATGATTAATGATGTAATGCAGATACTTCAAACAAGATACTCAAAAGCTGAACCTGAACTACTTAGTGAATTACTTAAAATAAGAACACGAGATCCTAATGAACTTATAAAATCAGTGGGTAGTTTATTAGACAAATATAGTGAAGCGATGAAAGCTATAGATAATATAGTTGAACTCATGGACTTTCTTAAAATGTATAACATAGATAACTTCTACATCGATTTAGGATTCGCTAGAGGTCTTGCATATTACAATGGAATGATATTTGAAGTTGAAGTGCCAGAACTCAGAATAAGCATAGGTGGAGGAGGTAGATATGATAACTTAACTAAAATCTACGGAGGACCACCATTATCTAGCACAGGCTTTGCTCTAGGCATTGAAAGGACTTATTTAGCCTTACAGAAACAGAGCTACTCAATACCAATAACAAGACTAAAGGTACTTGCCATCCCATTGAAGAAGGAAGCTCTAAGACCCATTTTAGAACTATCTAACATATTAAGGAGATATGGTATAACTGTTGAGCTATGTGATGGTATGAATCTAAGTGTTAAGAGATGGTTTAGTTATGCTAATAGAAGAGGTTTTGAAATAGTACTAGTTATTGGCGGTGCAGAACTAGCGAGAAATAGTGTAACTATAAAGAACATGAAGATAGGTGAGCAACGAACAGTCAAGCTAGGTGAGGTATTGGAGGTGTTGAAGTCATGGCAGTTCTTGAAAATGAAATAAAAGAATCCATTGTTCATATAGTAAAAATCCTATATCTAAAAAACTACATAACATCTATGACAGGGAATGTAAGTGCTAGAGCTCCTAACTCTAGATTAATTTGGATAACACCTAGTGCTACTTCAGTTCCTAAACACAAAATAACATCTGAGGATTTGATAGCTGTTGATATAGATAGTGAGAAAATCATTGAAGGTAAGCATAGACCATCAATTGAAACACCAATGCATATACGTATCTATAGAACACGTCCAGATATCAATGCTGTCATACATGTTCATGATCCCCTACCATTAGCTCTAGCAGAAGAGGGTGTATCCATAATCGAGGAAGAAGATATTGAAGCTAAGCTTTTACTAGGGTATACCATTGCAATAATACCTAGATTAAAACCTGGGACTTTAGAACTAGCTAATTCAGTTGCTAAAGCTATGAAGAAGTGTAATATTGCAATATTATTAAGTCATGGTATTGTAGCTATTGGTACAACGATTTACGAAGCTCTGAGTAGAATAGAGACTCTCAATCACATAGCTATGAAAAGATTCATAAAATATTTAATGAGGTCCTTCAAATCTCAAAGTAACGATTATTGATATAGCCTCATCTATGAAGTACTTGTGAAGCTATGATTGGAAGTATTACTGAAGCATCTCCATATATGATTGATCTTTTAGCTTTTGGCTTTACCTTTCCCCATGTTATAGCTTCTCTAGGATGAGCTCCACTTAATGAACCATCCCATTCTACAGCTGTTGTTATGTATATAACGAAATCTAATCCCTCCTTGAACTGCGCCCACCAAATTGCGTGATGTTTACTTATTCCTCCACCTATTATTAACGCTCCGAGTTTCCTAGCTCTAAAAACTATATCCGAGAGTTTCTTCATATCGTCTAAGAGATTTAGTCTGAATTTTTTCAATTGTGAATATGTAAAGAGAGCTGTGCCAAAAGCTCCATCAACTATTCCTGGCACAAATACAGGTACATTAGCACTAAATGCTGCTTTCAATATTGAATTCGCATCCTCAATTCTCTTACCGAATTCTTTCAGTAATTCATGTACAGCCCATTCGTTCCTTGAAGTTGAAGCAAGAATTTCATCCATAATTCTATACGTAACCTTTTCTATTAACGGTCCATAACTTTCAAGAGGTATGAATATATTTCCTAGTCTATGAATATTCCTTTTCTTAAGCTCCTCATCATCTACGTAGAAATATCCTTTGTAATATTTACCACCAAACGCTCTTGCTATATCATGATCTACTGCACCACAAGTAGTTATTATAACATTGAATATTCTACTCCTTATTAGTTGAGCTATTATACCTCTAAGACCTGTTGCTATGAGATTTCCTGTAAATGTTAGGAACCGAGTATCAGCATCATTAATCATTTCT
>QMXA01000045.1 GCA_003661905.1 Thermoprotei archaeon
AAATTAACTTAATTTGAAATAGAAGAAGCTTTTAGCTTCTGGAAGCATTAACTTATTGAGCCGATGAAGATGCTCTGCCGCAGCTAAGAATAATGCTGAGAGAATCCCCAACTGAGGTTATAGTGAGGGTCTTAATCAAAAACTACTCTTTGAGCTTTATGAATTTCTCAAGCTCAGTTAGTTCTTTACTTAATCCAAGAGTTCTCATTGTGCTTTTCCTAGGTATACCTCTTTCATCCCAACCCCTAACTTCGTAGTACCATTGAAGCATTTTATCATATGTATTTAGATATAATTTAGCACCTTTTAATGGTCCTTTAGTTAGAGGATCTTCAAACCATTTTCTAGGCACGTAATCCATGTATTTGCTCCATTCAGTTCCTGCAGCAACATATTCTCTGATCCAGAAGGCTCTCATTAATGTATAGATCCTTTTTGCAATTTCATACAATTCTTCCATGGTGAAGTGGACTCCTGTTATGGCCTTAAGATGATTAGAATACTTCTCAACAGGGTATCCTAGCTCTATCCATGGCAATCTACAAGTCGTTAAAGACTCAAATAAACCTCCTCTTATATTTTGCATTAAAACTAATTTTTCAACTCCTTCTCTACTAACAACATTCTTACCTTCTTGAATCATCTTTATCTCCCATGATATAAACCAGGCATCCTTATGATGAGCTCCTATAGGTGAAGTGCCATATGCTAATGCCATACCTACATATGCATGACAATCATACGCTGAGATTTCTAGACCTTTAACTTGCATAGCGAACTTCTCTGAATTCTTACCTATTTTCCTAGATGCTTCTCTAGATCCTTCAGCTAGTAAGTTTCCTAAACCATCTCTTCTAGCTATTCTTAAAGCAAGGTCGTATGCTGCTTTGAAATCTCCCCACTCAATTCTCTCATCTATTAATTTCTTATCTGAAGCTTCCATAGCAAATGCTAATACTCCACCTAAACTTATAGTATCCATACCCATTTCATCTGCTAATCTATTGAGCCTAGCTGCTTTGCATATGTGATCCATACCTATGTTTGAACCTAACATAGCTATATTCTCGTAATCAACTTCTACCTCTATTTCATTGGCCTTCATTATGTTTCCACACGGCATATTACAATATGGACATCCTTTTTGTCTAATTTTGAATTTTTCCATTTCATCACCACTTATTTTATCTGCAAATTCATAGATACCTTCGCTAAAGTTGTGAGAAGGTAAACAACTATTCTTATTAGCCCATACAACGGTCGCCATAGTACCTTGTCTAAGCCACATATTATATCCAGGTGATGATTTTATCTGTGAGTACCCCTCTGCTAAAAGTTCCTGGGTAATTTTAGGATCATGTATTGGAATTTCTCTAGTTCCATGTATAGCTATGGCCTTAAGATTTTTAGAGCCCATAACAGCTCCCATACCAGGTCTTCCAGCAGATCTTCCAAGTTCTGATATTACTGTTGAGAATTTTACTAAATTCTCACCAGCAGGTCCTATTGTGAGTATGGAGAATTCTCTGCCTAATTCTTCTTTCAGTTTTTTCTCGACATCATCTGTTTTCAATCCCCATAGATGTTCAGCATTTCTTATTTCGATTTTATTATCTTCTATCACTATGTAGCTAGGTTTGTTAGCTTTACCAGTAATTACTACGACATCATATCCAGCTTTCTTTAACTCAACAGAAGCTCTACAACCAATGTTTCCATCCCCATATCCTCCTGTCAGTGGTGATTTAGATGCTATAACAAGCTTTCCACTACTAGGTACTGGAGTTGCTGTTAAAGGACCTGAAGCTACTATGAATAAGTTCTTTGGTGATAGAGGACTTGTTCCTGGTTCCAAATAATCCCACAGAATTTTTATTGCGAAACCTCTACCACCAAGCCATTTCTTAGCAAAATTGCCATCGAACTCTATGACTTTACTTGAGTTTCTTGTTAAATCAATCCATAGTATTTTACCAATCCAACCATAAGGCATTATAGAGTCACCTTTTAGTGTTAAGTAGAGTTCAATATTAAGCTAAACGGTGTTGCATACTTGGATTTACTATCACATCTTGAAATTCCTGAATTTGCCATTTATGGAAATACTTATGTATTTAACTCTAAGCCGACATAATGATTCTTAATGCCCTTAATGACCATAGGTTATGTTCCATACCTACTTTACTTCAAAATCTTTATGTACGATATTGATGCTTTAGGTACTATGTAGCCCTTATCAGATATTTGGATACCTAGTTCGTATCTAGAAATCTTCATTAATCTTCCATTAATTCTTGATCCGTTTATCAATGTGAGCTCTACATTTACCCCTATGAAATCTTCATTGAGTATGTGATTAGAGATCTCTCTTTCACTTATGCTCATTCCATGTAGGTCCATTGCTTGAACTATTACATAGAGTATTGCATGCTTAAATACTATTGTAGGTATGTCTTCGACCAGCATTCCTATTTCATAAGTTGATATTTCATCAATAACACCACTCAATTTAGAACCATCAATTGTATGTATTTCCACATTTCTGCCTTCGAATCTTTGATCAAGTATTGATGATATTTCTCTGCGTCTCATAACCTACTCCTCATTATGTATTATACGTATAGCTAAAATTTGAACTTGACCTTATCATAACGCTGGATTATTACTAGGGTAATAACTACATTTAAGGGAGAAGCGTGGAAAATCTCGTGAGGGTTACTCTTGAACTTTCCCAATGAGGGATTTACAACCTCTCTTATCAGTGTTCGAGATGAAGATTCAGATATCGAAATAATTCTTCTTAGTCGTGATGAAAATCCAGAAATTGCTAATGGCATCTTAAGAGTTGTGGAGTCTTTGAAAGTCGCGCATTGGCGTGAAATCTCTACTATAATAAAGAAGCACTATACTGTTAGTTTCGAAAGGTTATTTAAGATAATGCAGGATCTTATCCGGTCAGGTGATATTATCGAACTTCCCTGCAGATTCTTTACAACTCCTAATTATCTCATGAAGATTATTTCAAGTAATTCTCCTAAAGAATTAGCTGAGTTCATAAAAATGATTCAAAGAAAAACAAGAGATCTTGATCTCACACGATGTAGTCCCTCACTTGTTAGCCCTGTCAATTTTGTTAAGATAAAGATAGAGAAAGGAAGTAGTGATAAAAGAGCATTAGTACAGATATTAAAATGATGTTAAGAAATGGATGTTAAGAGGATCAAGAATAGTATAAGGAGAAGAATATGGTCTGAGATGGAGAGAAAAGGAGTAGCTAGATTTCCAACTCCACTAACTCATAGAATACCTAATTTTCAAGGAGCTGAAGAGGCTGCAAGTAGACTTGCTCAGATGGATATATTCAAAAGAGCGAAGGTAGTAAAGGTAAATCCTGATGCACCACAAATACCTGTTCGTAAACTAGTATTAATGAGTAGCAAAATACTCATAATGCCAACTCCTAGATTACGTCAAGGCTTTCTATTACTCGATCCTAGCACTATACCCAAGTACTTAATACCAAGAGCCGCAACTATAAAGGGTGCTTTTATATTTGGAAAATGCGTTAAGCCATGGGATTTACCAATCATAGATTTAGTAGTTATTGGGTCAGTTGCTGTGAATGTTAACGGTATTAGGATCGGAAAGGGAGGGGGATATGCTGAACTTGAATACGCCATTCTCAGAGAATTCAATAAAGTTAATGATCTAACACCTATAGTTACAACAGTTCATGATATGCAAATAATTGATTCTGAAATACCTAGAGAACCCCATGATCTTGTAGTTGATTACATAGTTACACCAACAAGGATTATAGAAGTGAATAGAAAAGCCTCAAGACCTAGAGGGATTATTTGGAGCATAATAACACCTAACAAACTTCGGGAAATACCTATACTTAAAGAAATAGCGGATAGAAAGGGAGTGAGACTGAAATTTCTTCAATAACTTCCTTGGGAAAGTTTTTTAGCTCTTCACTTATATTTACCACGCTGGAGGCGATGTAAATTTGTGTTGCTGCTCTACAATACATTAACAAGAAGTATTGAGAAATTTGAGCCCTGGGAACCGGAACTTGTTAGAATATACTTCTGTGGACCTACAGTATATGACTATAGTCATTTAGGACATGCAAGAGCATATGTAGCTATAGACATTATAAAAAGATATCTAAAATTCAAAGGCTATGATGTTATTCATGTACAGAACATAACAGATATCGATGATAAAATAATTAAAAGATCTCAAGAAGAAGGAAGAGATTGGAAAGAAATTGCTGATTATTATACCAAAGATTACTTAGAGATGATTCAAAAACTAAATATTCACATAGATCTACATCCAAGAGTAACAGAACATATAAGAGATATTATAGAGTTCATAGAAAAGCTCATAGAGAAAGGCCATGCATATATTGCTCCAAGCGGCTCCGTATACTTCGATGTAACTACGTATAAAGATTATGGTAGATTATCTGGAAGATTAAGTGCAGAAGAATGGAGACAGGAGGTAGAATTCCTACAAGAGAAGAGACATCCATTTGATTTCGCACTGTGGAAAGCTGCTAAACCAGGTGAGCCTTACTGGAAAGCTCCTTGGGGTTATGGAAGACCTGGTTGGCATATAGAATGCTCAGTAATGAGCTCGAAGTACTTGGGATCTCGAATAGATATACATGGTGGTGGCCAAGATCTAATATTTCCACACCATGAAAATGAAAGAGCACAAAGTGAAGCCTACTTCGATAAAAGTCCTTGGGTTAAGTATTGGTTACATGTAGGTTTATTAACATTTGAGAAAGAGAAAATGAGCAAGAGTCTAGGTAATATAGTAATACTTAAAGAAGCTCTTAAGAGATGGAGACCAGAGGCAATAAGACTATGGGTCTTTAGCGCTCACTACAGATCTCAACTTGAATTCTCTGAGAAAAGTATTGAACAAGCTAATGCCCTATATTTAAGACTAGTTAGAACACTCGAGACATTAAGAAGCCTTCTGAAAGAAGTAGAGCCCACAACAAGTTTAAGTGGTAAGGATATTGCAATTCTCAATGAAATATCAGATATAAATCAAAAGTTTAGAGAGGCTATGGACCATGACTTCAACACTCCTGAAGCACTTAGTCAAGTATATAGATTAACCACTTTAGTATTTAGAGATATTGAACCAAGACCAAGTCATGCAACAGTTCTAAGAGCATACATAACTCTTAAGAATTTCAATGAAGTATTAGGAGTCCTAGATAAGCATTTCGAAAAAGCTAGAGAATTCGAAGAAGATATAATAGAGAAGCTTATAGATATAGTAATTAAGGTTCGACATGAATTAAGACTAAAGAAGGAGTACAGCCTCGCTGATTGGATAAGAGCACAGCTATTAGAACTAGGTATAAGGCTAATGGATAGTAAGGAGGGTACAAAGTGGATTATTGAGAAATAGGAAGCAATGGATAGCGTTAATAAGGGTAAGAGCTAATTAGTCTTCTTCTAACAAACTAAAGGTGCTAATTTGTGACAAAAGATAAAGGAATATCAGCTTGTGCAATAATAATGATGCCTAATCCAGAGAACATTGAAAGAGGATTTAAGAGACTCCTTAACTATGCACTTGAAAATAAAGTCACTAAATTAGTTATTTTCCTCTATGCACCTTGGTCCTATGCGGAATGGATTCCCTCTATGAGAGAGGGCATTAGCCAAAATCTTCATATTACCTTAATAATCAATTCCTATTCTGATAAAACATTAGTTATTAAAAATGCAGAGAGGTGTGAGTATAGCAAGCTTATAGTAGTTACAAGTGGGGAGTCCATGGAGAGTATAAGAATAAAGCATAAAAATGTAGAGGTACTTGAAATTGAGTAATTTTATACTTATGCGGTCCCCGTCGCTCCACCCTACATCATTACCTCAGAGGAGTCCCTCAGGTCATTCCGCAAGTTATAGATATGATCGAGAGTTATTTAACTCTAATGCTGTATTGTGCGAACTTTGTGAATGCAAAGTTGCTGAGTATAGATGTAATATCTGTAATCGCTGGGTATGCAAAGATCATATACGTATTGAGGAAGGAATATGTGAAGTATGTGCTTCAGCATTATGCAGTATTTGTAAATCATCATTATCCGTTAGAAGCTGTATTCTTTGCGGTCGCATAATATGCTTTTCATGTTCAGTGCAAATTGATGAAGTTAGGTACATGTGTATGTATTGCTTTATCAAGTGGGGAAGAGGAAAACTTAAAGGAAGAAGTACTAAGAGTTGAGGGGGTCTTGAGTGAGTAGTGATGTTTCCATAGAAATTATGACGAGTTACGTAGAGTCATTATTGAAACGTGTAATAACTATACATAGATCAAACATAGAACGTTTTAGTAAATACGCCCTAAATGCACTAACAGAGTTTAGAAATTTAGTAGCCCAAATGAAAGAATTTCTCAAAAAAAGTCTATGTCTCTACAATGCACTCTGTAAAAATAGTAATAATTGTAGATTATGCCATAGATGGATCTATACCTCTATTAACGGAAATTTAGTATTCAAAAAGCTTATACCATTAATAACTATATCATTTAATGGAAAAATCGTAACAGTAACTACTGAGAATAGCAAATTAGAAATAACGCCTCTTACATGGAAGCTAAAATTAAATGAGTTAGAGCGTGAGATAAGAATAGACGATGAAAACGCTCTAAAAAGCAATCTGGGAATTATAGTCAATACTCTTGCACCAGTTAAGGTTGCATTAATGAGAGGAATAGAGGATCTAGATCTCTGCTCTAAAGAGCATAGTTTAACGTGTTAATTCATGGGGATATTCTTGGATTTCAATCTAATAATTACGCATGAACCGGGGCGTGATAATTATTACTGGGCTTTAAGTCAAGTGAGAGAGATTCTTGGACCAGATATATCAGTTATTTATTCAAGACAATCATTAATATTTATCAAAGTACAGAAGCCCCATGAAGCAGCTCAGAAAATCAGGGAATCACTTAGAGGTAGTGCGACGCCTATATACAGAGTGATACCCATAGATGCAGTTGTAGATCCTCTCATAGACTCTGTACGTAGTGTTGTAGAAAATTTAGCAAAAAAGATACCAAAGGATAAAACATTTAGAATAACTCTTCAAGGACACCTATATGGTCTTGATGAAAGTAGGAGATTTGTACGTCTACATACAGTTGATAGTATAAAAATCCTTGCAGATAAAATAGATCGCAGAGTTGATCTATCCAATCCTGACTGGATAGTTTTCATTAAAGTTGTGGTAATTAGAAACAGGGAATTCGCAGCTATTGCTGTACTTGAGAATAA
>QMXA01000046.1 GCA_003661905.1 Thermoprotei archaeon
AAAGTCGTCAGTTCCTATTATCATACTGAGTTATCACCCTATGAAAGGAGTATGTGATAAAGTAATAAGTATGAATCTTCATATAGGTCTGGATATTCTATCAGAAATCATATCTAGATTGAATGTTAGTGCCTTACTAAGTTCACATATCTCCATAAATAACCCATGTATAATGCGTAAAAATAGCACAATCATAATCAATACACCTCCATTAGAACGAGGTATATACAGCTGTGTATATTTAGATACTTGGGATGTAAGGTTTGAGTTTACAGACCCTAGTAAGGAAAGCTGCTAAAATTATTGGAGATTCCAATTATGTAGTGGTATTTACTGGTGCTGGGATTTCAGCAGAAGCAGGTATTCCAACATTTAGAGGTGCACAAGGGCTTTGGACTAAGTATAGGCCAGAAGAATTAGCGACTCCTAAAGCTTTTAAGAAAAATCCTAAGAAGGTATGGGAATGGTATGTGTGGAGATTGGAGATTATTCTTAGATCAAAACCGACTTTAGCTCATAGAATAATTGCAGAGTTAGAAAGACGAGGAATAGTTAAAGTAATCATAACGCAAAACGTCGACGAGCTCCACCAAGATGCAGGATCTAGGAGAGTTATAGAACTTCACGGATCTATAAGAAGAGCTCGCTGTACTAAATGTAGCTACAAAACTAAACTAATGGAAATACCTAGAGAAATACCGCCTCACTGCCCTAAGTGTGGAGCTCTTCTTAGACCAGATGTTGTATGGTTTGGTGAAGAAGTGCCGAGAGTAGCGTTTGAAGAGTCCATGAGGGAAGCATCAATATGTGATTCCATGATTATTATAGGGACTAGTGGAGTAGTATTTCCAGCAGCATACATACCTATTATAGCTAAGTCTAAGGGAGCTATATTGATAGAAATTAATCCATCTAGATCAGCATTAACATCATATGTTGATATACATATAGGAACTGAAGCTAGTAAAGCTCTAAAGGCTATATATCTAGAGCTCAAATCCTTAGGTATTATTAATGATAGAGACTAGAGTTTTAGAGTAAAAACATCACCACCCCATATATCTCTCAAAAACCTAGTTTCGGATATGGTCCTGCCATCAAGATCTATGATCTTTATTGAACCTTCAATAGGGCTCTTAACACCATGTAGCGGAAGTATAACCACGCCATTAATTGATGTAGCTTCAGTAATTTTAGCTACATTCCATAGCTCTACTTTAAAGCTTCTAGGTACTCCCTTAATTACAATGAAATCCTTTGAATTAGTTATGAAGTGATACTTAGGAATTATTTCAGTAAAACCACTTTCTCTGACCCATCCAAGTCTTATAGCTGCAAAAGGTCCTTTATTAAAGTAAATTAGCTTTATGTTATGAAAACCCTTAGATAATTTAATTGACTTACTATAGAATCTTCTGAGTGATTGTTCATACCAGGCATCTATAATTAATGTTCCATCTATCCAAAGTCGTGCCCCATCATCTACATCAATGAAGAATACATAGTTCTCCTCATGCTCAATATTGAGAATTCCCTCCCATAGAACCGCAAACCTCTCGAGAGGTATATTAGGAGCTGGGTTATCATACCATACAAAGTTTATTTCTTGATCTATTCTTTGATGAGTAGGAGTATTATTTGTTACAATAGTTTCAGGATCAAGATTCTCTAGTTCTAATAGCGTATAGTACTTAGCTCTAAGGCCGTTTACACGTCCATGAACTATTCTCTCAATATAAGCTGTTTTCATTATTAACACCGGTTAGCATTAGTTAAGATTTACAATATTCGGCCCTAAAGCTCTATGTCTAATGAATTTTATCACAATTCTTTAGCCATTACATACGCATCTTCACCATCGAGGTAATAAGATTTTATTATCTTGACTTTCTTAAAGCCTAGTTGTTCATACAATCTTATTGCCGGGATGTTACTTATCCTTACTTCTAGATAGACCTCACTAACGTTGTATTCTTTTTTAAGAGCATTCATTGCAGAGATCATCAAAGCTTTGCCAATACCTCTTCGTCTAAATTTTTCAAGAACGGCTATGCTAATTACGTGTCCTAATTTTCGAATCCAGGGCTTTATATGACCTATACCTATCTCTACTCTACACATAACATATCCAACTATTTCTTCATTAATTTCTGCTACAAAAAATGCTTTATTCCATTTGCGTAAATGTTCAAGCCAAAAGAATCTTGGATAATGCTCTGGTAAGCATTTCATGTTTATTTCTATAATTTTATCTAGATCCATTTCGCAGGCATTCCTTATCGTGAATTCGTACTTCTTTTCCAATAACTCACCCACAAACTTCTATAGAGTTCTTTACAAGAGAATATATTATTGCTCACGCACGTTCTTATTAGGTGTCTGACACTGAATGAATTACATCCATCTAAGAAAATTATTGGTGAAGAATCACTGACTCTAAGAGGTAAGAAAATAGTATTGGGTGTAACAGCTTCTGCAGCCATATATCGTTCACTAGATCTTGCTAGAAAGTTGATGAGAAGAGGTGCTGAAGTTTTCGTAGTGATGAGCGAGGAATCTTCGAGACTTATAAAACCTACACTATTTAAGTGGGCTACAGGAAATGAGGTCATACTAGATATAAGTGGTAATATAGAGCACATAACCTTAGCAAATCATTGTGACTGTTTCGTAATTGCTCCCGCAACTTTAAATACTATGGCTAAGATAGCTTGGGGAATTAGTGATACAAATGTATCCCTAGTAGCTCAGGCATTTTTAGGAGCTTCAAAACCTATTCTTATAGTACCTGCAATGCACATCCATCTTTATAAATCACCTGTCATGAAACAAATAATGAGTAAACTACAATCTATGAACAATGTAAGTATTCTAGAACCTCTTATAGTTAAAGATAAAGCTATGTTTCCTCCTATTGAGTACATCGCAGATAAAGTAGAAGCTATTATTTTAAGAGGAGAGGATTTGAGGAATTATTCGATATTAGTAACAGCTGGCCCTACAAGAGAATACATAGACCCTATTAGATTCATATCAAATCCTAGTAGTGGTAGGATGGGAGTTTCTATAGCAGCTGAAGCTTTCTATAGAGGAGCATATGTAGAATTAATCCATGGACCTCTAAGTATTGAAGTTCCTCTATGGATCACGAATTACAGTGTAGAATCAACAGAGGATATGTTAGAAAGGGTCAAAGTGCAAATAGCTCTACGTAAATTTGATATAATTATCTTAGCAGCTGCTCCAGCTGATTTTAAGCCTAGTGAAAGTTATGGAAAGAAACTAGAATCGGATAGAAAAATAACACTAGAGTTAGTGCCAACACCTAAAATTGCTAAAAGTATTCGTGAAATAGATTCTGAAATATTCTTAGTGGGCTTTGCGGCTGAAACTGTAGATACTAATGAAGAACTAATGAGAAGAGCCAAGGAAAAAATGGAAAAGTATAAATTCGACATAGTAGTTGCTAACATTGTTGGAAGACCAGGTTTAGGCTTTGGATCTGAGTACAATGAAGTAGTGCTAATTCATAGAGATGGCGAAGTTAAGAAATACGGACCATCACTAAAGAGAGAAATTGCTAGGTTTATACTGGATGAGATATTAAGAAAAATACGTTTCAAAAACACAAATTCCAGAAGTAGTAATTGAGATATCACTAATATACTTCAGGATTTTAGTTTACTGTAAAGAGTTCAAGATCTAAACGTATTTGTTAAGTGTAAACTTTGTACTAATCCCCACTAATTATAGAAGCACTAGAAAATACGGAAAAGCAATGAAACACTACAGGACTAAATTGAGACTCAAGGCTTTTGTAAAATCTGGAGCCAGATGTAATCTTGGTACTACATATACTTAGAAATACCTAGGTCATTTTATTGACACATAAAAAGAAACCGTTTGTCCCTACTGCTTCATCCTATTTATAGCATAGTGTGTCTGTGGTAGGGACTTCCACCTCGTCCATAGGGATTTGGATAACCCTATGAGGTCATGGGTGGCTGTCGAGCCCAACGGCACGAGGCTCCCATCTAGATCGTGTCCTTCGGGCTCGGAGCACAGCTCCCATCACCCGCATACCCATGAAAAACGCTATCACAACTCACTTATAATACTTCCCCTGAAATAAAAGGATACAAAAGCTACAGTTTAATGTTTCTCCCCCAGGTCAGGATTATATGAGATCCCGAATATACGAGGAATTCATGCATAGCTCATTTCTTAAAATTCTTTGAATTATCGCAAATTCAGCATCTATACAGTAGTGGAAGTGAGTATATGGAAATTTCATTGAGAGGAATGGACTTTTAAAACTTAAACCCTTCAATGAGCTCTAAGGATATCGAGTGCTTAACTCCTCCTTAAGGAGCTTTCCTAGAATCTCTATTCCTTTCTTTATATCATCTTCTGTTGGATAACTAAAGTTAAGCCTCATAGTATTAGTGCCACTGCCATCCACGAAGAATGGTTTGCCTGGAACATACGCTACACCTTTCTCAACTGCTTTGGGTAGGAGCTTGTACGTATCTATTTCTTTGGGTGTCCAGGCAAATATGAATAATCCACCCACAGGTCTTGACCATAAGCTTCCCTCTGGGAAGTTCTCCTCAATAGCATCTAGCATAACATCTCTTTTCTTTCTATACATCTCTCTTACTCTTGGTAAGTTCTTTTCTATTACTCCTTTTCTAAGTACTTCTATAGCTATGAATTGGGATAAAGAGGATGTGTGGAGATCCATGGATTGCTTTGCTCTCTCAAACACATCGACTAATGGTTCTTCAGCTATTATGTATCCTAATCTAAGACCTGGTGAAAGTATTTTACTAAATGACGCTATGTATATGACTCTACCACTCTTATCAAATAACTTTATAGGTGTTGTATCTACTTTCTCAAATACTAGAAGACCATAAACATCATCTTCTACTATTAAGAAATCGTATTCTTCAGCTAATTCAATTAGACGTTTCTTCCTCTCAATACTCATTGTAACTCCTGCAGGGTTATGAGCTATAGGAACTGTGTAGAGGAATTTTATTTTCTTTCCTTCTTCCTTAGCTTTCTTAAGTTTCTCTTCGAGAATATCTACCCTCAGTCCATTATTATCTAGGGGTATGCCTACGAATTCTGGTCTTTGAATCTTAAATGCATTAATAGCGGCTAGGTAAGATGGAAGCTCTACCAGAACTACGTCACCAGGATCTATGAGTGTTCTGCTAATAATGTCCAAAGATTGTTGGCTTCCTGAAGTTATAATTATAGATTCAATGCTTGGTACTTTTATTCCTCTTGTCTTAGCTACGAACCCCATTAATACCTCTCTAAACATTGTAACGCCTCTAGTTGGTGCATATTGAAGAGCTTTTTTACCATATACTTCTATTACCTCTTGTGCTATCTTGGCTAATTCCTCAATTGGAAAGGAGTTAGGATCAGGTAAACCTCCTGCTAAGCTTATTATTCGCTTTTTCTCAACTAGCTTTAGTAATTCTCTTATTTCAGATGCTTTCATGAATTGTGTTAAATTTGAAAGAAATTTATCGTACTTTAACTTCACTATAACTCCCACCGCTCTTCTGTTGAACGGATTATTAAGATTTGTTTAAATATTTGTGAACTCAATTTATACTAGCCTAAGTACTGAATTCGCAGTTCTTAAACTAGAAGGGTTTCGCAATGAAGGCAGTAATAGCAACAGGTTGTGGGTCATTAGAAATACAAGAAGTCGCTATACCTAAAATTCAAAAGCAATGGATTTTAGCTAAGGTTTATGCCTTTTCTCTTGGAAGTATTGAGAGAGCTATCCAGAGATGCAAAATCCTAGTACCATATGGCAGAATAATTGGATCTGAAGGAGTAATTAAGGTATTTGAGGTCGGTATTGAGGTAGAGCACGATATTAGAGGAAGACTATGTATAATCAACCCCTTGTGTAAAGAGAAATTAATAGGTATAGATATAGATGGTGTAGCTGCTGAATACGTCGCAGTACCTAAACAATGTTTAGAAGTACTTCCTAAAGAATACGAAACTACTGAATACTTGGAGAAATTATCCATTCTAAAAACTGTAACATTAGGCTCATTCGTTGCAAAGGAGTCTCAAGGTCAATCACTTTTAATAGTAGGCTCCGGATTCAGTGCTTACACTGCAGCATATCTTGCTAGAGAGAAATCTACAGATATAGCATATGTCTCAACTGCTCCTCAATCCCGTATGAGAGAGCTAGGAATTAGATGTACAAGCAGAGATCTAAAGCATGAAAATTTTGATATTATTTACATATCGACATTTGATAGAGAACTTATCTACAGAGCTTTGAGAGTCATAAAGAATGATGGAAAATTAATCCTCCACCCAGCAGTGCCCTACTCTACAGAGTTCAAAATCCCTTTAAGAGATCTAAAAATCATAATAGCTAAGTATGGCAATGTCTCTGAAGGACTGAATGTTTTAGACAAGATATATTCCAAACTAAAAAGAGATATTCATTTGTCAAGCTCTTTCGAAGAAGCACTTTACTCAAGAGCCTTAGTGTCAATAATGATTCTTAAACCTCGAGATTGTCGTAAGTCTTGAACATTAAATATTCTTGAACTAAATAATTTTTTGGAATACCTACATCAATGAAATCCCAAGGTAATTCAGAATCTATGTCCCAGCCATACTTAATGTATTTAAATCTGTCAATAAATCTTGATAGAGAAGCTCTCCAAGCTCCTAATCCACTATTTCGCTCTGCAACTTCAACCAATATTCTTCCCAAATCTCTAGTGCCAAGGGCTATTATTCCTTGAATCCATGCCCATCGAGGATCATAAGTTTGTATCCTAATATAGGGAGATTTAATCGATTTTCTAATAAATTCTATTTTTTGGCGAGCTTCATTAACTGGGGTAGGAGGCAGCCATTGGAATGGTGTATGAGGTTTAGGTACTAAAGGGTTGAGGCTCACCCTTAATATCTCAGGGTATCTCTTTGGTAATGAGACTATGATCTTTTTGATAAGATCTATAGTTTCTTTCAAATCGCTTTCTTTCTCTCCTGGAAGAGCTGTCATTATGTATAATTTTATGTGCTTTATACCTGTGGTAATCGCTTTCTTTACTAACCTAGCCACATCATAATTCAAAGGCTTTCGTAACATACAGGCAAGATCTTTTGACCCTGTTTCAGGGGCTATTGTTAAAGTTCTCTGACCTAACCTTGCTATTAACTCTATTCGTTCATCAGTCAGTGTTGAAGGTCTTATAGAGGGTATACTAGCTTCTAAACCTTCATTAACTAAGTATTGAAGAATATCATTAGCTTG
>QMXA01000047.1 GCA_003661905.1 Thermoprotei archaeon
ACTATTCTTTTTACTGCTTCCTTCTTTGATGAAGCATTATGAACAAGCATTCTAAGAGCTGTTCTTATTTTCAATGCTTCAATTGCTATTGGATCCCCATACCTAGCTGCTTTAAGTATCTCTTCAAATGGTCTATCTTTGGCAAGTTCTTTGTATCTCTTAATTAATTCTAAGTACTTCTTTCTCTCATTCTTATTCAACTTAACAAATACTGTTATGACCTTATACGGTGCTAAGTACCCTTGAGCTATAAGTTCATCTGCGAATTTATAATAGACCACACCTCCCATCAATGGGAATAATTCTTCGTGTTTTCCATCCTCCCTTATTACGGTTGCCGATAACCCCATTCTTTTCCTTGTAGGCATGTGTATTGCTATATGTCTGAATTTATCAGCTGGTAAATGGTGAACTTCATCTACAATAAGCAATGAGAAGTGAGGTGCTAATCTCTCTACATATCTAAAAGCTGTTTGATAAGTAGATATTGTTATGGGTGCTATTCTCTTTTCCTCTCCATAATAAAGTCCTATGAATTCCTTAGATAGATCAGTCATTCGTGCAATGAAATCAGACCATTGAAACATTTGTTCCTTGGTATAGGTAACGATCAATGTTCTTTCTGATAACTTACTTATTGCAGCTAATCCAATTATTGTTTTACCTGACCCTGTAGGGAGAGCAATTACTCCCCTTCCTCCTCTCGCAAGCCAGGCTTGTAAAGCCTCTCTTTGATAGGGTCTAAGCTCTACCTTTAACTTAGGTTTAAGTGGAAGAGGTATTTTTTCTTTGAAGTTTGTTTCGTTGATTATTTCTACTCCTTTAGATTTCAATTCCTCGATTATTTCGAAAAAGTGATACGGTTTAAATATGAAGATTCGTTTCTCTTTATCATATCTCATAAAAGGTCTTACTTCCTCTATAAGACTACCTAGATATGTATGAGGAATTAGCGCTACTTCAGAACCTATGCGCTTTATCGTTACCTTTACTGTAGTTTTGGTGATATTCATCGAATCTTCCAATTCCTTTATTTCTCTTGGCGATAACTCAATTCCTACATCTTCAAGAATTTCTATAACCTCTTCGATACTGAGATTATGCAGTCTTATTTTATCTATATTTAATCTGAATTTAGATCCAAGTCTTGAATCTCTTCCTAGATAGTCTGCTATTTGTAGCAATAACTTAAACTCTTCATCACTAAGCCATTTCTTTACAGTAAATGTTAGTTTCAGCACTATAATTACCCACTATTAACTAATCTTCGCCTTTGGGTAAAATAAATATTGTTTTCCCTAAATAAATACGTCAAAATAGTACCCATCAATTCTTATGTGACATACTCTCTCTCCCAATTCTTTACATATATTCATTATCATTTTATCAATGTCTTGAATCTTGTCATCCGTATCTAATGGCATGAGAATACCTGTGTAGGGACCTAATGCAATAACTGCACCACTCACTGTCTTAGCCATTCTAGCTACTACATCTATATTCAAATCTTCGGTACGCCCTACTATAGTAAGTACAGCAAGTGGCTGTATATCCTCTCTTGAAGCATCATATGCAATTGCTAAATAAGCATCACATATATGAGGTTCTGTAGCTATTGTAAGATAGATAATGTTAAAACCATATAATCTAGCCTCTTCTAACGCAGTCCATATAATCCAATCTCGGATACAATACCTCCTCATAGACTCATAGAACTCCTCTGGCTTCATCTTCCCCGTTGTCATGGTGCTTTAGAGATAATAAATTAATGTTAGTAAAACTGATATATCTTTAAACTTTAACCAATTCAAGGTGATGATATTTGAGTATTCTCGGAACATACATAGCGGTTCTAATAACAACACCTTCGAGAGAAGTTTCGGAAAGAATTGCAGAGAGTATTGTAGAGAAAAGATTAGGAGTATGTGTAAACATATTACCAGGTATTAAGTCGATATACTGGTGGAAACAAAAAGTAGAGAAAGGTGATGAAGAGCTTCTAATAATTAAGACTCGACTTGATAAGTTTCAAGATTTAACTGCCTTAGTAAGAAAACTACATCCCTACACAGTACCAGAGATCATTGCACTACCTATAATAGTAGGGAATAATGACTATCTTAAATGGATTGATGATAACTTAGAGAAGTAGTTAAGTTACCGCGTGGGTTTTTCATCATTTTTCAGGACTTAAAACCCTGCTCATCCATTTCATAGAGCTCTCTGAAAAGATATAAAGCTATTCATATTCTCTCCATACATGCCCGCATTTAACACATTTATAGAATCTCGTAGGGGGTTCATCAGCTCTTCGTGTTTGCATAACCCAGTAATAGGCTTCAGAATAACCACACTTAGGACATATAACATCCTTTGCTATGGGTAATGTTCGTAATTCCTGTCCAGTTTCTAGTATTACTAGCTTTTCACGTTCTGTATGGGTAATGCTTCTACTTATAGCTATAGATTTGCCTTGATATTCTTGAGTATAGCCGCATTTAGGGCAATGTAGTACTCTTTTTCCTTTCTCCATCTTTAGCCTCATTAACGAGCCGCATTTCGGACACATAAGAGTTCTAACCATATTTGAGCACCTGCTTGCACTACTTATTTATATGGGGCTTAAAAGACTTAACCACTAGTAGAACTTTGTTAAGGTACTCTCTGAGCTTATAGACCAGGTATTTAAAGTCTCCGAGGTTCTCTTCTTTAATCACTTGTACATGGTCACTAATTTTCTCAACTAGAACTTGAGGGCATTCATATATAAGAGCATATCTTACTTCTCCTAGAAACTTATATTTAGGTAGATCTTTAGTGAAGTTCTTCACAGTACTTAAGACTAAATGCTCAAGACCTTGAATACCTCTTACTACACATACTCCTACTAAATAATCACTACAGATGATTATCAGTATCCTAGTCTCTAACTTAAATTTCTCAATTTTAATACTCACTTCAGTTCCTCAACATGTTTGAGTAAATCCTTTAAAGCTGATCTGGCTTCGTTTAGTATTTCTTCTAGAACTTCAACTGGTTTTTTACTACCATCAGTAATTATGATTATTTCAGGATCTGATACTAGTGGATGGTCTATTACATATGCCGAGTACTTTACATATGGTTTTTTGAGAGCTAGTTTAGAGATTAAATTAGGTATTGTGTGCTTATCCTTATCCCTATAAATAAATATCAATTCTCTATCTGTGAGTTTTTTAATCTCAATAAGTGTTTTACTCATGATTACTCCTCTCTCAAAGCTTTTCCTTAAAGAATTTATAGCTTTTCACTATTTCCTTAAGAGCTTCTTTCCAATCTCTTAGTAATTCCACCTTAAAATCTTCAGCCTTCAAAACTCCTAAACTCTCTCCTATTTCTTTAACTAATTCAGGATCTATATTAAGTGCATAAGCAGCGACTAGGAGCTTTTTGACAGATGGGGATATTCTCCATCTTCCTATACTTTCTAGGGCTTTTCCTATTTTTTGCGTAAGTTCTATTACTAGTTCTAAAGGCGCGGTAGTGATAAGTCTATTACCTTGATACTTAGTGGAGTAACCTAGTAATTCTAATGCTGCTACTAAGGAATTCGGTATAAATGGTTTCTTAGCTATTTTTGTTAATTCTTCATATGTGATGTTGACTAAGCCCTTTTTACTTATTGATTTGAGAAAGAGAGAGGCTATTTCTTTAATTCTACTCCATGTCTCTCTAATTTCATGCTCAAGTCCGTAAATGGTTATTATGAGCTTATCTCCTCGAATAGTCATAGTCAATTCTCTCATAACTCTTCCTTCTTCCCATATATGTTCCATTAGCTGTTGACAGATATCCCTCGATTTACAATTTATTGAAAAAATTCTTTTGTTTATCATGTCATTCAACCTTTGTTGTATTCACGACTCTCTATCAGTAAATAATCCATAGATAGCTTACGTTGTTCTGAGTTCTTGCAGTTAGGACAAATTAATTGTGAAGCACTTCTTCTCTTAGTTAGAAGTGCTCCACACTTAGAACACGTAGCTAATATAACTCCTAATCGTGGTTCCTTAACACTAAGCAATAGGGGTATTTGATTATTTATGACCCTTGCCTTAATAATGTCACCGGTTCTAATAGCATCGTAAAGTGTTGGTAATCTTTTCTCATTTGCTACTTGTGATATATGTAGTATTCCAGTAAAGCTATGCTTTAAAGGCTTTGAAACTTCGAAAGCTTCAATTCTTATAAAGGCTATTTCATCCTTCATAGATACTACTTGTCCTATTACAATATCCCCATATCTTGGTACATTCTCCTTCTTAAATGGGATTACAGATACTTTTCTATTTACTGTATCTATAATTAGTCTTCCAATTACAGCTGCATACACCTTACCATTCTCTACATAGACTCCTCGGCTTGGCATGTATTCTTCTTCAACACATATGTAAGTTCTTGGAAGTACTATCATTAGTTCAGCCCTCTCTTTGTTATTATTAGGTGCCAGGCCAAGACTTTATGTAAGTTCATTATCTACAATTGAACCTGGTTCTAATACTTTACCTATGGGAACTCTTGTTCTTGCACCTATAAAAGCTCCGAGCTTTAAATACCTTCTTTGCTTCTTAACTATTTCAATGGGCTTAACTATGCCCTTTTCAAGATGCATCAGTGTTTTTGTAATTACATTGGGTTCTATAATACTTTCCTCACCAATAACACTAAATCCCAGGAATGAAGCTCTACCTATAGTGACCTTAGGTTGTATATTGCTCCAAACAATTTCTGAATATGAATATATGGATGAATTCTCCTCTATGTTAACGTATGTTCTGACCATGGTATGCGACCCTATAAATGTGCCTTGTCCTATGTAAAGCGGTCCTCTCAAAAGAGCATAATGATCAATTACTACTTCATCCTCTATTACTACAGGTCCCTTTATTATAGCTGTTGGAGCTATTGATGCATTTTTAGCTATTGAGCTCTTCTTAAGTTCATCAAGTTTATAATATGTAGCTCTCAGAACATCCCATGGATATCCAATATCAACCCACCAACCACTCCATACAGAGGCTATTACGTTTTCTAATTTAACGTATTTCTCTAGTGCTTTACCCATACTTTCTTCTTCTTCAAGTATTGTTAAGAAGTTTTTATTAAATACGAATACTCCTCCACATGCATAAGCTCCAGGAATAGTATCTCTTGGTTTTTCTATGAATTCCTTAATAGTGTTCATAGAGCTTATGGTCACTGCACCATATAATCTAACATCCTCTTCGGGAATAAGCATCATTGAAGACTTTTCATGTACTTTATGAGCATCAAGAACTACCTTATAGGCTTCGGGAGGTACTAAGACATCACCATATATAAGTAAGAAGTAATCCTTTATATAATCCCTAGCTGCAAGTACAGCTCCTCTTATTTCGGGTTCATATTGCTTAACAATTTCAATCTCCATTATGCGTCCATATTTAACTGTTAAATCTTCGTATAACTCAGGTCTGTCACTAACGAGGATGATGGAGTTTATACCTATGTTTAATAAGTTATTTAGCACATGTTCAACTACAGGCTTACCTAGTAATTTTAATAATGCTTTTGGCTTTCCTTTAGTAATAACTCTAAGACCTGTGCCTGCACCACCTACTAGTAATATTGTTTGCATACTAACACCTTGCTTAAATAACTGTTACAGTTTTGGCTAAATTCCTAGGTTTATCAGGATCATAACCTCTAGTCGTCGCAGTATAGTAAGCTAGCAATTGGTAAGGTATTATATAAATAGCTGGTGTGAGTTCTGGTGATATGTTCGGTAATTCAAAAATTTCATGAGATAATCTACGAACTTCTGTAGCATTATGAGGAGCTATAGATATAATCCAAGCTTCCCTTGCTCTCATTTCTTCAATATTACTTAGTATCAATTCATAATTCTCATCATTAAGTACTGTAAATATAACGGGAAAACCTCTTTCTACAAGAGCTATTGGACCATGCTTACTTTCACCAGCTGGGTAAGCTTCAGCATGTATATAAGCTATTTCCTTAAGCTTAAGAGCCCCTTCCATAGCTATTGGAACCCCTAATCCGCGACCTAGGTAAAACGCATTATTTATATGTGCTAATCTCTTTGCAAGTCTTCTTGTCTTAGCTTCAATGAAGGTTATTACCTTAGACGCTATGTCAGGTATTTGTTCAAGTTCTGTAATTAAATAATCTATATTCTTACTTGGGAGAGACTTCTTAGTCTTTGCTACTTTAAGTGCTATATACGTGAGTAGAACTACTTGTGTTGTAAATGTTTTAGTAGCTGCAACACCTATCTCCGGCCCTGCTCTAGTATATATTGCATAGTGAGTTTCTCTTGGAATAGCGCTATCAATAACGTTAGAAATAGCGATTGTACATGCTCCCTGCTGCTTTGCATATCTAACAGCTGTTAGAGTATCTATGGTCTCACCAGATTGACTAATAGCTATTACAACATCACCTTCCCTTAATCCTCTAACGAGCCATTTAGCTTCAGAAGATATGATTGCCTGGCTCCATGTATTAGCTAAGCCTGTAAATAGATATTGAGCTACTAATGCTGCGTGAAAACTGGTACCGGCTCCAACGAGCATTACTCTCTCAGCTCTTGATATAATTCTAGCAATTTCCTCAATTTCATATCCTAATCCAGCTAATGTAGAAGCAAGTGCTTGTGGTTGCTCATGTATTTCCTTAAGCATGAAGTGGGGATATCCTCCTTTCTTAGCCATTTCAGAGGTCCATTCTATGGTCTTAACTCTATATGTGATATCAATAGGTCCTTTACCTAGTTCTTCTATATGTACGGAGCTCGAAGTTATGTAACCTACTTCACCATCTCTTAAAACTATTACTTTTCTTGTATATTCAAGAAAAGCCGGTATGTCGCTTGCAACAAATACAGCGCCATTAGCTATACCTACAACTAGTGGTGAAGTTTTTCTAGCGAAGAATATCTTATCGGGTTCATCTAGGTCTATTACTGCTAGAGCATAAGCACCTTTAAGGGTAGATACAGCTTTTTTAAAAGCTTCAAATGTGTTAAGCCCTTGGGATTTGTACTTTTCTATAAGATGTGATACTACTTCAGTATCAGTTTCGCTTCTAAATACATGTCCTTCATTCACTAACGTGTCTTTAATTTCAAGATAATTCTCTATAATCCCATTATGAACAACAGCTATTCTCCCTTTACAATCTGTATGGGGATGGGCATTGACATCAGTTGGAGCTCC
>QMXA01000048.1 GCA_003661905.1 Thermoprotei archaeon
CTAGGAAATATAGAGGCTAAACGAGATTGGGGATATGCACCCGAATATGTCTACGGCATGTGGTTAATGCTGCAACAAAAAGAACCAGATGACTTCATATTAGCAACAAGAGAAGCTCACAGCATTAAGGAATTCATAATCAAAGTCTTTGAAGTAGTAGGAATAGATGAGTGGAAAAAGTACGTATTCATAGACAAGAAGTTATTTAGACCTCTAGACGTACCCTGCCTAGTAGGAGACTATAGTAAGGCGGAGAAGAAACTAGGATGGAGACCGCAAGTAAAATTCGACGAACTAGTCAAGATAATGGTCGAGGAAGATCTGAAGAGATGGGAAAAATGGCTTAATGGCGAAAGATTCCCGTGGGATGCACCACTATATCCAAGCGAAATGAAGATATTATCAAAAGTCATAAGAGCGTAGTAGTAAACTATCTCTTAATTACTTGGCCATATATGCCATGGATGATTAGTATTGCAAGAGCAAACCCATTCTATACACATCTATTAGTTTATCATTTACCCTCTCTTCGCACTTAAGTATACCTTCTATCTTAAACCCCTGCTTCAAGTACAATTTAATTGCAATTTCATTATCTGAATCTACCTCTAGGCTTATCTTACTTGAGCCTAGAGCTCTAGCGTAGACCTTTATAGCTCTTGTTAATAAAGTGCCTATACCCTTTCCTCTATATCCTTCTGATACTACTATTCCTAGGGTAGCATTATGTGCCTTACTCTTACTCTTGGGGACTAGTAAGTAGGCAAGTCCTACAATTTTTTCCTCCTCTAATGCTACAAGTCCATATAGTGTATATGGTAATAGGGGAATACATCTATCGAGACCAGTAGACATCAAGGCTAAGCTAATAAGTGTCTTTATTGAATTTCTCAAGCCTTTGGTAGGAAGGGCCCTAAAGTGACGCCTAGCCTCTTTCGAAAGATCGCGTAACATACAGTATGTTTGATACACATCACGTAATCTGAGAGCTCTCATCTTTATTTTCATTACGGTACCCTTTACCATGATTAAGTTACAAGGAGGTTAGGAGCAGATGCTTAAATGACCTTCCATCAAATTTCATTTCATCTATGTCACACGATATTCCCATGAAATCGATTGTTGTAGGTGCTATGTCACATATTCCCACTTTATAGAAGTGCTTTCGATTTACGTCTCTTCCTTTCATGTAAGCTATTAATATTCCCTCTGGCCTATGGTCTGCAACTCTCTCTCTAACTGGCATTATATCTTCGAAGTGAAGGATCTTATGAGGGTCTATGGTATATCCAGAGACTGCTTCAATTATCATTTTATCGTTAACTATCCTAGTGTTTTTAAACAATCTTCTCCCTTCTTTTTCTAACCCTAACAAGTAGTTCATGAGATATCCTGCATATTCACGCTTCATGAGCTGTATAACACTACTGGGACTTACACAACTATATGCAAAGGCGATAGCCCTTTGCATATCTATCCATCGCATAGCACGTAAACCTTTATCGCGAATAGTTATGAATTTGTGCATAAAGTACATCAAAGGTAGAATATTTTTCATAGAAGTTGAAAAAGTCTCTTTCAGGATGAGCATGATGTCTGATAGCGATTTCTTTAAATACAGAAAGCCTCCTTTACGTAATATGTTATTAATAAGTATACTTTTGGTAATAGGCCTGTTCCCATGGTCCGAAACTAGCAATACAAGATCTCCCGGTCTTAGAACATCTAACACATGGGCTATGACCTCGTCTACTATTTTCATGTATTCAATAAAGATATTATATTCCTCACTCTTATGACCTTTAACTCCTTGAAAAAGTTTGTGAAAAGCGTAGTGATGGAATGTGTCTGTATGTATGAAGACTGTCATAAAGAAGTCCCAGTAATATTCTTCAATAATCCAATGAACTATTCGTGATAATTTCATCGCATGTTGCTTGAAGTATTTAAAAGCTTTCAATCTATTTTTCCCTGTAATAATGGAAATTTGAGGTATCGAAAGAGGTCTATAACCCATCTTCTTAACCATAATTTTAATGAGTAAAGGAGCGGCTGAGACCTTGGGATAGGGAAAACCGGAGATCATAATACCTTTTATCTTCCTAGCTGGATAGAATGGTGGAACTTCTATGACGATTGATGATTTATCATGCTTAGAGAGCAAATCCCATATGGTAAGATGCTTAACGTCTGTTAAACATACTGGTCTTCTGAAAAATGTACCATCTTCAGTCTTCTCAAGGTTGAAGAAATCATATACACCATGATGCCAGGGTTCTACTCCGGTGACCATAGAGGTCCAAGCAACGGGAGTTATGTATGGTATAGTAGAGACCAGTATTCCTTTAAGAGCTCTCCTGCCTACAGATGATAAGTAAGGTAGGTTTTCCTCATTAAGCAAACCACTCATTATGCACCAATCGAAACCATCTAAACCAATTATAGCTACTCTTTTTGTCATATTTTCTTACAATACTTCATTTTCATGTATTTCCTTTGGTTAACTAAAGGAGTTACTATGAGGTAAAGTGCTATCAACATAAAGGTTGTGAAACTCAGTTTGTAACTAAGCTCAGCCCATTGTTGACCAGAGAATTCAATTATGAGTTTATGATTTCCTTCCCTTAAATAAAATCCATTGAACTGGAAATTGATTGAGATTGCTGATAGCATGACATTTCTATCATGGCAATACCACATAGGATGGTATCCCTCAGCTAGTATAAGAAGTCCTGGTTTATTGGTTCTAACCGTAACTTTAAATAGTACTGGAGATATTCTCTGATACTTCACTACACTTTCATTTGTACTGCTATCATTGGTCATACAATTTAAGTAGCTGAATAAACCATTCATATCTAACAGTATGTGACTGAGCTCAATGTTTCCGTAGAATTTCATCCATACAGTATTTGACCTCTCTGTTAGATTAAGGCAACCTACGTAAATCCATTTAAAGTGATCATTATTAACCTCCACTACTCTGATAGTGTTATTAGAAGTATTTAAAAATAGAAGCAACTGTCCTGTACCGCGTAGTCTCAAGTACATCTTATAATTACAAGAGACAGGTACCTTAAAACGAAGAATTAAAGAAGCATTGTCCTTGTTCATGCTTTTAATGCTTGGAATTTCACCTATTGTTTTATTCAAATAACAATTTGTCTTGAGTAAAGCTATTCTCCAGAGTGTAGATGCGTTCATTATCAATACGATCCCATTAGCAACATTATAATACTCTTCACATTTCTTGTTAGACGACAGGACTGAAGCTATTATCTTACGTAAATTAGGGTTTATTGAGTGCTTATACCAGTAGTCGTAATCTATGGTTATTATTTTACTATTCTCAGACAAAGTATTTATCAATTCTATCAGTTTTGATAATTGATCTCTATTAGTTATACTAGTTAAAGATATGAAAGCCCATTCTCTTATGTCCACAGATGGAAATGAGAGCAATAGGCGTAGAGTTTCTGTATTTCCCATTATTATACAAACATTGTGTGTCAAATATAATATGGGCACATAATAGGGATTCTTGTAGACTACAATGTTGTTATGAGCATATACAACAGTAAGGTTTTGCAATACCTTTCTGAATATTATATGTTGCTTATACCCATAATGGTAATGTCTATGTGGACATATACATATATAACGCACTCCTAAAATGCCTAATAACTTGAGTAATTCTTCACTTGATATCACGTACTGGATCTCGGAGATTTCATCGAGTATGGGATTTTTCACATAAGGAATCCATGTTGAAGCTATAGGCTTATCATGGAATATGTAACTATGCATACATATGTCCCTAGTCCATGTTCCATTAATACACATCCACCGATTTTGTGTGGGCACGAAAAGCACCCTTCCTTCATCATCTACCATATTTAGATACTCGAAGACAGAAATATAGTTACTAGGTATCTTGAAAGTGGAAAAGCCTCTATAGAGAATTGGATAACTATTCATGGTCAACAAGGTCAGCAGCACTAAGAGAGCTATCAGGATCAGAACATTTTCACGTAGAATTTGTTTTCTCAGAATGATATGCTTAAATTTCCCTAGGAAAGACCCCATAAGGGCTGTATAAATGAACCCTATGACTAAACCCCATCGTAAAGGAGCGTGTATATATTTAAGAATAGGCACTACTTCTATTAAGAGCATATATACGCTTCCTGTCGTACCTAGAGTTCCCTGAGCGAGAAATAACATGGTAATGAGAACTGCTGCCAGTGAATACTCTCTATTGCTCGCATGACCCTTTAAAATTAGACACAATGACATAAGCAAGTTAAGAGCAGTCATAAAAAGTATTACAAATGGTAAGGGGTGTTCTTCAGCTGATAGATAAGATCCTGTGATATTCTCCATTATAGATCGTGACCATATACTGAAATATTTTACTTCATAGGCTCTTTTTGATACAATCTCAATGGCATATGGTTTGGGTCCCTTTAGCCATGGTATCCAATACATCGTAGTCAACAAGAGAAATGATGGTACAGAAATAGTACAATTTTTCAGTACATTTATAACCTTATCTCTCAGAGGTAATTCGCTCATTAATAAGGTGAGGAAAGCGAGATACAGAAGTGAAGGTATTAGTACATATATCATGCAATCAACCCTTGCTAACATGACAATATAAAACATTAATGCTAGTGAGAGAGCTTTCCGACACGAAAATGTCCGAGGGAGGTCCTCAATGAGTGAGAATATGATTGGAACAATGGCATATGTCGATATAAAGCTCAAATGTCCTCTTAAGGTTTCATCGATCAGATACGGAAAGCTCAAGTACACTATGGATGATAAAGTACTGATGAAGGTTAATCGCGTATGCTTATACATATAGTAGTACATGCCCAGGCCGGCTATGATGTATATCAATACAAAGAGAGTATTAGTCACTTCTATGACATCATCTATTACAGGTATAGAGCAAATTATTGCTATAAGATCGTATAATTTGAACATTTTAACATAGCCCATCTGCATGGAACTCCATGCATATAGGAAGCGTGTACTCTTGCTATAGTAGGCTATATATGATAGTACAGGTATTACCTCCTTAGCAAGTATTGGATCGCTTTTCCATAACACATTTCTGAATATGAACAGTATATACAGTATAGGCACGAGTATGCTTAGTGCTAATGAGTATCGTTCTCCTTTCACTAGATATTTCTTCAGATACTTTCTCATGGATTTTCTTCTCCTTGATATTTTACAATATCCTTTAATAGGGCATAGAAATGATCAGCTCTTTTTACCCAATCAAAATCCTTTGCTTTAGTTTTGGCTGCTTTACCTAGAGCCTGTCTTAGATTCTTGTCAAAAGCTAGTTTAGCTATGTAGTCAGCCATTCGTTCCACTTCACATACTATTGCATCTTTTCCATGGTCCAATCCTAGACCTTCAGCACCTATGGAAGTTGTTATGATGGGCTTTCCACATGCCATATAGAGAATCACTTTAGTTTTAGTACCTGTACCTTGTGTTAAAGGGGCTACACATATGTCAGATGCCATTAAGTATGGTATGGGATCTTCTACATATCCAGTAAATGTCACATGGGAACACTTTAGGAATCTTCTAGGAAGGAATTTATAGGGGCCTATTACTAGGAAATGGAATCTCAAGTTGGAATACTTACTCCTTAGGGAGGGTATTATTCGGTCTATTATTTCTTTAACAGCATAGACATTAGGGATTGACCTCAGGTTTCCTATGAAACTTATTAACATTTTCTTTTCTAGAAACGTCTTTTGTCTGATTTCTTTAGCTAATGTTTCGTAGTGCTCCAAGTGTTGCATGAAGCTGAGGTCTACTCCATCAGGTATTATGTGAACACGAGTTGGTTCTTTACCCATAAGCTTTATAAGTGCAAATTTATCCTGAGGAGAACTTACCACTACATAATCAGATAATTTAGCTGTTATTAATTCGCCTATAGAGCAGATAATCAATCTAAGCATTCTGAATGGTATTCTTAATAATTCCCCGAACTTACGTGTGAGAAGCAGAAGAGATGATCCAAATAAGTCGAATACTACAATTTTTCTATGCATTTTTGAGTATATTATAGGCAGTATTTGGAAGCGTGAGCCTGCTATTATTACTGCATCTGAGCACTTTATCAAAGAGCGAGATATATTAAGGAATGAGGGGTTAGCTTCAAGTATGAAGTAGATAGCATAATCAAGGACTGTTGTCTCAAGGAACTTCCTTAGAAAGAATTTTTTTGTAAAACGAAGTAGCAGACTAGGAATGGGAACTCCTATTATGGTGACGTTATCAAATCTCTCTAAGCGAAATTGATCGCTCTGAGCTACTATTGTTATCCTTTTTACCTTCTTGGAAAGATACTTGGCTATAAAGTGTATCCGAAGGGCTCCTCCCGAATCTCTTTTCAATATGGAGTCTACAGGCGTTCCTGTTATTATACAAACTTTCACCTTTGCCCTCCCCAATGATACACTTTTTTTTCATAAAGTTTTACTATCTCTTTAACCCTAGTAGTCCATACTACATGACTTAAGCTTTTATTTCTGATTTTGATATTGTCGAGATCACCTCTCATGATAATAGTTGCTAGCATTATATAGTCACCTATTGGAAAGGTACGCCCCCATGAATACTTTCTTAAAACTTCCCCTATATCTAATATATTTGTTGATATTATTGGCGTTCCACAAGCTATTGACTCTAATATCGTGAGTGGTAGTCCTTCTGCATATGATGGCACTATGAGGGCTATGGCCCCTGTGTAGAGTGGTACTAAGTCTTCTGTTGGTACGTAGCCTAGGTACTTTATTATTTTACACTTCTTGGAGTATTTCTCTGCTAGGCTTTTGAGTGGTCCTGTTCCGACTATGACTATGTCTTTGTCAAAGCCTTTCTCTTCTAGAAG
>QMXA01000049.1 GCA_003661905.1 Thermoprotei archaeon
AGGTAAGGAGTTCTTTATTGATTTTAAGAATGAGAATATGATTGCTTGGAAAGCTCCTGGTGAACCTATTGCAATGGTGCCAGATCTAATATGCCTAATGACAATAGAAGGACAACCACTAACAAACGCAGATGTAACAGAGGGTCTGAAAATTGCAGTAATTGGTATTCCTGCTTCTGAGAAGTGGAGGAAGCATCCTAAGGGTTTTGATGTTTGGAGACATATTCTTGAAAAAATAGGATATACAGGACCATACAAACCAATAGAAAAACTAATAAGCTAAACACAATTCAATTCTTTTTAATTCATCTAGAGATTCTTCTCCATTCTTGATAAGCTCGAAATAATCTAATAGTAACTTGATTATATAACTAGTTTAGAGGTGATGAGATGAAGGAAATCTTTGAACCTAGTTCTGTAGCTGTTATTGGAGCTTCAAATAAGCCTGGTAAGATTGGTTACATTCTCGTTAAGAACTTGATCGAATCAAGATTTGGGGGCAAGATATTTCCTGTTAATCCTAAGGAGAAGATAATTTTAGGATTGAAATGTTTCCCATCTGTATTAAGTATTTCGGAACCCGTAGATATGGCCCTAGTAGCCATTAGCGCTACTAGAGTTCCTCCAGTGATTGAAGACTGTGGAAGGAAAGGTATTAAGCTTGCAGTAGTGCTCTCTGCTGGTTTTGCTGAAATAGGAAATGTAGAACTAGAGAAAAGAATCGTTGAAATAGCAAGGAAATATAATCTTAGACTTTTAGGACCTAATTGTGCTGGATTAATAGTTAATAAGCTGAATCTACATGCATGTATGGAAGCTAGAGTTAGTAAAGGAGATCTAGCACTTGCTGCTCAAAGCGGTGCTTTCGGAGCTTTAATAATTTCCATGGTTAAGAGCAGAGGCTTAGGTCTTAGTACCTTCATAAGTTATGGTAATAGAGCTGATGTTGATGAAGCTGACATACTTCAATACTTCTACGAAGATGAAGAGACCAGAGCTATAATGATGTACATAGAGGGTTTAAAGGATGGTAGAAAATTCATGAACATTGCTTCGAAAGTAGCACTTCAAAAACCAATTGTAACAATAAAGGTTGGAAGAACTCCAGCAAGTATGAGAGCCGTAACATCACATACAGGAGCCTTAGCTGGTGAGTATAAAATCTATGAAGCTGCTTTTAAGAAATGTGGTGTGTACTTAGTGGATGAAGTTGTGGAACTCGTTGAAGTTTCACATATTCTTTCAAGGACAAAGCCCATTCTAGGTAATAAGGTGTGTATAGTAACGAATTCAGGAGGACCAGGGGTCTTGCTAACAGATTACATAGAAACCAAAGGCTTGGAAGTTCCTCAATTATCATCTCACCTAAGAAATAAACTATCATTTCTACCTCCTATGTGTTCAACAGGCAATCCTATTGATTTGACAGCCGATGCTAATGCTGAAAGATATTATGAAGTACTAGAAATATTAAGTAAAAGTGATGAATGTAACTACATCGCTATCATATTCATACCACCAGCGTATATAAATGCCGTAGATGTTGTTAGGGGAATAGTAGATGCCTGGAAAGATTTTGGATCGAAAAAGCCTATAGCTATATATGTAGGTGGTGAAGGTGTTGAGAGTGCTATAAATTATGCAGAGCAAGAAGGTATACCTATAACTATAGATCTTAAGTCCTTAGCAACTTCTATATCTGCATTGAAGTTTAGAGCTGAGTATTTGAAACAAACCTCCCGTCACATTAATTAAAGACCTGTATTGATTATCTGAGTTGGTGAGTCTTTGGAAGTATTACTCCTTCCACCACATTCTAAGGCAGTCCTCATGGGTAATGAGGCTATTGCTAGGGGAGCTATTGAAGCTGGAATTGGTGTAGCAACTGGATACCCAGGAACACCATCAAGTGAAGTAATCATGTCTCTTTCACGTGTTGCTAAAGAACTAGGCATGTATGTTGAGTGGGCCGTTAATGAGAAAGTCGCACTGGAAATAGCTCTTGGAGCTGCCTTTGCAGGTATACGTTCCTTAGCAACCATGAAAGCTCCAGGAGCTAATGTTGCATCAGATTCTTTCGTATCTGCTGCTTATTCAGGTGTTAATGGAGGTATGGTAATCTTAATAGCGGATGATCCAGGGCCACATACTACACAAACAGAGCAGGATAGCAGATGGTATGCTGATTTAGCTAAATTACCAATGTTAGAACCATCTGATCCTCAAGAAGCTAAGGATTTAGTAGTTAAAGGTTATGATCTTTCAGAAAGTTTGAAACTTCCTGTAATACTTAGAACAACAACTAGAGTTAATCACACAGTTGGAGACGTAGTTTATGGAGAAATGAGGAGGATTGAGCGAAAGCCCATATTCATAAAGGATGTTGAAAGATATGTAAGGGCCTCCATGGTAGGTAATTTAATGAGACATAAATGGCTCAATAATCAATTAGCAAAAGCCGAGGAGGAAGCCTCAAAATTAGGTATTAATAGAGTCGAAGGGGATGGAAATATTGGCATAATAACATCTGGAGTTTCGTATAGTTATGTAATAGAGTCTCTTAAGAGAATAGGTAAGGAACACAAAGTAAGGATAATAAAAATAGAGATGAGTTATCCATTACCTAAAAGCTTCCTCTTAAAGCATTTGAAAGATTTAGAAAAGGCACTTGTAGTTGAAGAGCTAGATCCTTACCTTGAGTTAAAAGTACGCACACTAGCTCATGAAGAGAAGTTAGGAGTAGAAATTTGGGGTAAAAAAGAGTCTGGCATACCTATAGAAGGTGAGCTCAATCCGTTCATAGTTATGAGGGTTATTGCAAAATTCCTGGATATAGGTATTGTAGAGCTAAAATTGGAAGAACCAAGAACTGCAATTACACCTAGACCTCCACCTATGTGTGCTGGATGCCCCCATAGATTTAGTTACTATGCTCTTCTCAAGGCAATTAAGAAAGCTGGATTTAAGTTAGAGGAAGTACCCATAATGGGAGATATAGGATGTTATGCTCTCAGTTATGAACCTCCTCTTGAGGCTATATGGACTGAACATGCCATGGGTGCAAGTATAGGTTTAGCTCTCGGACTAAAGGTCTCAGGACTTGATAAACCTGTGGTAGCTACTATAGGTGACTCAACATTTTTCCATGCAGGAATACCACCACTACTTGAAGCTGTGCATAAAAACTTAGACGTAATTATTGTAATACTAGATAACGAAGTAGTTGCTATGACAGGTCATCAGAGTACTCCTGAATGGTCTGTAACCGAGAGTGGAAGAAGAACTACACCAATAGATATATTATCACTTGTAAAGGGGTTAGGAGTTAGGTATGTAAAGGTAATTAATCCATATAATATTAATGAAGCTATTGAAGTATTTACTGAAGCACTCCTGATGAAGAATGCTGGGCCTCGGGTAATAATTTCGAAAGCTCCTTGTGCTCTAATGGTAATTAGACAAGGAAAGATCTTAGGCCCTAGGAGAACTATTGACTATAACAAATGCAGAAATTGTTTACTATGTATTATAGAGACTGGTTGTCCAGCATTAACAACTGAGGAAGTATTTGGTAAAAAGAGGCCTGTAATCGTAAAGGAGTTATGTGTTGGTTGTGGTCATTGCGCATATGTATGTCCATTTAACGCAATTATTGAAGAGGTGAAGAAAAGTGATTAATGAATTTAATTTAGTAATAGCCTCTGTAGGAGGTCAAGGAGGACTAACACTTTCAAGAATTATAGCTGAAGCTGCTTTATCAAATGGATATAGCGTAAGGACTGGTGAGACCCTTGGTATGAGTCAAAGATTTGGATCCGTATTAAGCTTCGTTAGATTTGGTGAGGATGTAAGAGGACCTCTCATACCCTTTGCTAAAGCTGATGTGCTCATAGGACTTGAATTGCTTGAAGCATTAAGAGCTTGGAAATTCATAGGGCCTAAAACACTAGTTTTAGTAGCTAAAATCTCCATACCACCAGTATTTAGTTCACTAAGTCACATACCTAAATGGTCTTCATATAAATATCCATCTATAGATGATATCCTCATGAATTTAAGAAAAAGAGCTGAGAAAGCAATAGATATTGACGCGTTACCGATATTGAGAAAGCTAAATAATGTAAGAGGACTTAATGTATTTATGCTTGGAATATTTGCTGCATCTCCCAGAAACCCCATACCGAAATCCCTGTATGAAGATGCAATACGCAAAGTAATAAAGAGAAATATAGAGCTTAATATAAAAACTTTCAGAATAGGATACGACATAGGACAAAGATTAGAGTTTACATAACTTCACTTTATTATATTTTAGAAACGTTTAATCTCATCAACTTCTTTTCAATTCTTTCCTAGTATGCTATGGTCATTGAACAGGAGATCAATACAACTTACTACATCAGTGGTATTTCTCAACCTCCTGAGTGAACATCTATAACTCTTAATACATCTCCATCTCGAAGTTCTTCGTCCTCTGGTATTGGGCGACCATTCTTAAGAATAATAATTGCAGGTAATTGTAAGTTAAGCTTATTTAGGATTTCAAAAGCACGGACTTTTTCATTCTTAAATTGTAGCTCAATTACTCCCCCTCTTCTTAATATCACTTTAATCTTCATTTAGACACCTGACTACTACCAAAAGTTAGTAGCATTATAGCAAATTTAAAATACGATATTCTAATCTGATGGAGATTGAGGGAATTAATGTGAGTACTCTTGGAAAATGCATTGATCTTTTACTCACACGTAGAAGCGTTAGGAAATTCAAAAAGGAACCTATAGATATGAATACGATTCTTAGGATTCTAGACATCGCTAGATGGGCTCCAAGTGCTAAGAATCTACAGCCTTGGGAATTCATCATAATTATGGATAGAAACACTCTTAGAGATTTAGGATCTTTGGCATTCGCAACTAGACCCCTGATAAATGCTGGAGCTGCAGTAGCTGTAGTTGTAGATCCAAGTTTAGCACCTATAACTTATCTAGTTGATGGAGCATGCACAACTATGTATATACTATTAGCAGCACATGCTCTTGGACTTGGCGCTGTATGGATAAATGCTCTTAGATACCAAGATGAAATAAGGAAAATACTTAACATACCCAGTGACAAAGTACCTATATCAGTAGTTGCATTAGGGTGGCCGGCTGAAACACCTAGTCCTAAGCCAAGGAAAAAATTGAAAGATCTAGTTCATATAGAGAAGTATGGCAAGAAATTAAAGTATTAAATCTAGGTACATACATTATATAGTGCATAGAGTCATGATCTATGAAGTTATTATTTAGAATACCATGATTACTATATCACTTATTCCTATATTTTTGAATTACTTCATTAATACGAGCCCTAATTTTACAGAAGGAACATACATTATTACTTGCTGGCATGTTGCAGATTGCACACCTCATGATCCTTCCCTGAGGTTTAGGCAATTTAGGAATTACACGTCTTATCATATTTAAGACAAAGTATCTCTTAAATCCGGGATGATTATTTTCAGCAACATCTAAGGCTTTAATTATAGTAGTTCTAAGACCTCTTTGTGGTGCGTATGGGCATTCTTCCTCATAGAATTCTAAACCACTTATTAAAGCATAGAGTAGAGTCTCTTTATCAGATACTAGACCTAGTGGTTTAATCTTAGCTACAAAACCATTTATTGAAGGATTATAGAGAGTAAGCTTAGTAAGCTCCTCAACTTTACCACCCTGTAATGCAGACATCATGAAGAGTGCTAGGTCATCTAAATTATGCCCCGTGGCAATTGCGTCAGCATTAATCTCTAATGCAACTTTATTCATTAAATATCTCTTAACTATGCCGCAAATACTACAAGGAGGTCTTTTTATCCATTTCCTGAATCTTACGGAGTCGTCTATGTCGAATCCGTAGCTTCTCTTTAAATTCACTACTATGTATTCTATGCCTAATTTCTTGTAATTTCTAATAGCTATTTCTGTACTTTCTCTAGAGTATTTACCTATTCCTAGATCTATAGTGAAACCTACTAGATTTATTTCTCTTGAGAAAAACTTATGCATTACATATAGCAGGACAGTACTATCCTTACCTCCTGATACTGCTATTAGTAATTTCTTTACATTTTTTAATAATCTAAACTTCTCGATGGTTTTAAGAACTCTCCGCTCAAAATACTCTAGATAATGCTCTGCACATAAGTACTGCTTAGATTCAGGTATCCATGTAACTGCAGAAGCACCACATAAACTACATCTTTTAACCATCTCTAAACTATCACCTTCAATTCTCTATGATCTAACTCAACGTATGATCATTCTTCAATTATACCTAGGAAGAATATATATTATAGTATTCTAAGTATTCCTTTGATGTAGGTGTGCAGATTGAAAAAGAGTCTAGCCCTAGTGCTATTGATGTTAACAGTACTTAGTACAACGCTATGTTTAGCTGAGGAAGTAAAACTATACTTATACCCTACAGGAGAAGTTGAGATAAACATCTCAAGAACCTACACTCAAAACATCTCACCGAATTACGAAGGTTATATGGAGTTAAATCTTGCTCTAGACACTACACAAGTCAATAGAACCATTATGGATCTAGGGCTTACGAGCAGCGTAGTGCCAACAATTACTGAGTTAAAACCCAAGAATAGAACTACGGGCACAATAGGACTGGAAATGGAGACAAAATCCAATAAAGAGCACTCATTTACGGAAATAATTCTTACTCTAGACCTTGAATCCGAAGAGAGAGGACTCCTAAGTCTAAGTATGCTTGGTAATTTCAGTAACTACATTAATGGAACTGTTATAATGAAGGGTGATGTAGCAATTTCCATATCTTCAAAAGCCTTAAGCCCTACTCAAGTAAATATGATCCTTGCAATACTCAATAAAAACTCTATTAATAACATG